>NZ_JAHKSN010000028.1 GCF_018863415.1 Deinococcus aestuarii
CCTGGGACGAGATTTAGAACGCTTGTCCTCTACTCTGATCGGCTTTCACTTTGTTGCCGCTTGCGTTCTGATGCTGGCGAAAATCAAGCCATTTTTTGGATAGGGCTTTGCCCAGCCTCTAAGGCGCGGGTTTTGCCCCGTTGCGTCTTGCCGCAGCTCCCCCGACACCCTCCCCTTCCCGGTTCTCCAAATCCCTGCCGGAACGCTGCCCGGCGGCCCCGGCCAGAAAGGGCTCTCAGGTCCGGTTCCGGCGTCCGGGCGGGGGCCCCACCTGTCTCGCCAGACCGTCGAACATCAAGGTCAGGCCGTTCTCGAACTCGTCGGCGTAGCGGTAGGACCGGCCGATCACCAACTCGGCGAGGTGCGGGTAATCTTGGGCGCTCAGGTTCAGCTCCGCCGCGAAGGTGTGTGCGCCCTCGGCAGGCCCGAAAGGCAGCTTGAGTTCGGTCAGGGCCAGGGCCCAGGTGTGTTCGGACAGCACCCGGCGCAGCGAGAGGGCCCGCGCCCGCATGGCGGCACGCCAGGGCTCGCCGGGGGCCGGAAGATGAATCAGCGTGAAAACCCAGTCGAGCAGGTCGTCCTTGCTCGCGACGTGGTGGTAGAGCGACATCGCCTCCACGCCGAGCTGTTTGCCGACGTTGCGCACCGAGACGGCCGCGAGCCCGTCGCGGTCGGTCCCGGGCGAGGTCTCCCAACCTCCGCTCCAGCACGCCCTCCGTCTCCCTTTGGGGCAGCGAGAGGATAGAGGGGGAGCGGGGCGAGGCGGCGCGGAAGCTCAGTTCGTCAAGGAACCCGTCCGGCCCAAAGACCATGCCGCCCGTGATGGGCACGTCAGCTTTCAAAAAGGGCCGGACCAACTCCAGCCCCTCGAAGCGCAGACCACGGGGACCACGGCGGCCGGGTCGGCCTCGCAGAAGGCCTTGGCCATCTTCAGCGCGGGGAAGGCGGCGTAGCAGCCCATGAAGCCCACGTGGAAGCGGGCGACCCCCGGCGCGAGGCCGAGTGCGCGCACGACCGCATAGTCCGGCCCCGGGGCGAAGAAGCCCGTGCAGGAGACGGTGACGACGTGGCTGATGTCGGCAGCCGTCAGGCCCGGGCTCGCCTCCAGCGCCCGCCGCGCCGCCCGCACGAAGAGTTCGGTCGCGTGGACGGTGTAAAAATCGTTGCGCGCCCCGGTGCCGGGTTTGAGCATCCGGCCCGTGGCGGGGTCGTAGAAGAGGGCGGGCCCGCCCTGCGGGCCGCCCAGAAAGTCGCGGACCACGCTGTGCCGCCGGTCGATGGCCGAGGCGTTGAAGATCGAGGTGGTGAGGCGCTGGCCCAGGCGGTCGAGTTCGGGCTGGGCGCGCAGGATGTCGCGGATGACCGCCTGCGGGTAGGCCGTCTCCGGGACGGCCATTTCAACGGCGTGCAAATACACGGGCATGAATCAAGGGAGAGAGGCTGATCCGGACTTGTAGATGGGCCTCACGTCGCGCGGGCTGGGCGGGTGGGCCGCCAAACGGACATGGGGTCGAGGGTCTCGCTGCATGGGGTCCTCCAGCCTGTCATGGAAGCGGCTCTGGCCGCCTTGACGATCTCGTGTTCCAGAGACGAGAAACGGGAGAGAAGCTTCCCTCCCGTCTCCATCCCCATGTCTGCTTACTTCCCGCGCAGGGGGACGGGCTGACCGTTGTTGATATCGAAGCCGGTGTTGGGGTCACGCGGCGTGGTCTGGAGGAAGGCGCGCATCTGCCACTGGTACTTCTCGATGGCGTGCTCGACCTCTTGCAGCAGGTTGGCGGTGGTGGGGTCGGCGTCCTCCACGTCCTTGATGCGCCCGTAGATGCGCTGGCCCACCGTCTCGTACTGGTAGGTGAAGAACTGGATCACCTGGCTGTCGTCCATGAAGCCGCCGGGAATTTCCGGCAGGCGCGAGGCGGCGACGATGGTGATGGCCCGCCCGTCGCTCGACGCCCCCACCGAGAGCTGGCGCTCGGCCACGTCGTCGGCATACTGGCTGATGCCCTCGGAGTGCTCCTGAAGCAGCTCGTGCAGGGTGTACCAGAGGGTGCCCGAGACATTCCAGTGCGCCTGCTTGGTCCGAAGTTGCAGCGCCTGAAGCTCGGGCAGGGTGTTTTGCAGGGCCTGAACGCTCTTTTTCAGGTCGGTGGTCCCGGAGGCGGGCAGGGTCGTGGCCCGGTTAGAGGGCAGCGGCGAGGCCGTGCCCGTGTTCTGGGCGGTGGGCTGGCCGGTGTTGGGGGCGAGCTCGTTCACGTTGGTGGACGGCACACCCGCACCGGCGCTCTGGGCACCTGCTCCGCCGGCGAGGGCGGAACTCACGAGGAGGGCGGTCACGAGAAACACGTTTTTCATAGGTCTCCTTCTCTGGATGCCGAACCAATGGCAACTCGCCTGACCGTAGGGTCCCCCTGTTAGACAGATGCAAGAAAGACGAGCGCGTCAACGTCTTCTCAAGCTCCACTCATCGGGCGTTCTTACGTTCGTCTGATCTCGGGTGGTTAAGGTGTCCCCATGCGCGTGTCCCCAGGCTCCTTCTCGCCTTCGGGCGGGGCTGGGGGGCACTGAAGTGCGGCTGCTGCTCGTGGAGGACGACCCGCGTATTGCGCTGCCCACCGCACGGGCCCTCTCGGATGCCGGTCACGAGACGCACGTCGAGCCGGACGGGGTGCGGGGACTGGCCGCGGCACGGTGCGGACGGTACGACGCCCTGCTGCTCGACGTGATGCTTCCGGGCCTGGACGGCTTCGAGGTGGCGCGGGTCCTGCGCGCCGAGGACGCCGAGGTGCCCATCGTCTTTCTCACCGCCCGGGGAGCCCTGCACGACCGGGTGGACGGCCTCGATCTCGGCGGGGACGCCTACCTCGTCAAGCCCTTCGAGCTGCCCGAACTCCTCGCCACCCTGCGCGCGGTCGTGCGGCGCGGGCAAAACGTCCGCAGCGCCCGGGTGGCCTTTGGTGGCGGTGCCGGACTGCTGGACGCCCGGCACCGCCAGGTGTGGTGGCAGGGGGAGGTCGTGGGCTTCACGGCGCGCAAGTATGCCCTGCTGGAGGTTCTGGTGCTCTCGCAGGGGCGCTGGTTCACGCGCGAGGAGCTGGTTGCGCGGGTCTGGGGCCCGGACTTCGGGGGTGAGGCGCGGGTGGTGGACGTGTACGTGAGCTACGTCCGGCGCAAGCTCTCTCCCAGCGTGCTGGAGAGCTCACGGGGACTGGGGTACCGGGTGCCATGAGCATCCGCACCCGGATTGCCCTCGGGGTTGCCCTTCAAACGGCCGTGGTGATCCTGGTGGTCGCCGCCGTGCAGTTCCTCGCCCTGCGCTCCTTCCTGGCCCTGGCGGAGTACGAACGGCTGGAGACGCTGATCCCGCGTCTCGAACAGGAGCTGGCGGGCCGCCCCGTGGCCGCGCCGCCGCTGGAGATCACCGCGCTGCCGCGCAATGTGGACGCGCGGGTCATTCTGGACGGCCGGGTGGTGGCCGTGACGGAAGAGTTCCCGCCCATCCCGCTGGGGCTGCCCGCCGGGTACGCCCCGCGCGCCGGGCACGACGTCCTCGTCACCACGGTGGACTTGCGGGGCCAAGCGGCCACGGTTCAACTTGCCAGCGACGTGCTGGGGGTGGTCAACCCCCTGCGGGCCTACCTGCGGGCGCTGGCGGTCACGGTCCCCACGGCGGCGGCGCTGGTGGCGCTGCTGAGCTTCATCCTGGCCGGGCGGCTGCTGCGGCCCCTGGCCCGGTTGCAGGCGGCGGCCGCCCGGGTCGGACACGGGGGTGAGCTGCGGACGCCTCTTCCCGGCGTGGGCCGGAACGACGAGCTCGGGCGGCTGGCCGGGACCCTGCAAACGTCCTTCGCCCAGCTCGCCGACGTGCGTGAGCGCGAAGAAGAGTTTACCCGGGCGGCCGCCCACGACCTGCGCTCGCCGCTGGCCGCCCTCAAGACCCCCAGCCTGCCTGGACGACCCGACGAAGCGTCAGGACTTCGGCGCCCCCGCCACCGGCCCTGGCGCAGCTCACCGTTACCGATGAGAGGGACCGGACGAGTTCGCACGCGCGAGCCTGTCAGGGCCAGCAGGACGGCACCGGTAGGCGGGGAGTGATGTGGACCACCTGCCCCGAGCGATCCGCCCTTCGTGAGCTTTGCCCTTGGTGGGCGGAGTCCGCGCCCCTACAGTGACCTCTGGCGCAAGCCATCCTTCGGGGCGGGGTGCAATTCCCCACCGGCGGTGATCACGTCAGGGTCCCCAACCCCCCGGCGTGTCAGCCCGCGAAGCCCGGCCCAGATGCAGTTCAGGCCCGGCCCGACTCGGTGCGACTCCGAGGCCGACGGTCACAGTCCGGATGAGAGAAGGAGGGAGCCGACTCGCACCCCGCGGGTTGGCGTCCGACGTGTATACCGGGATTCATCCTCCAGACGAAGAGTTCATGCGAGAGGCCTTGGAACTCGCCGTGCGCGGGCTGGGCCGCACCGCCCCCAACCCACCCGTCGGGTGCGTGATCGTGCGGGGCGGCCAGATGGTCGGCCGCGGCTTTCACCCCCGGGCCGGGGAGCCCCACGCCGAGGTGTTCGCCCTGCGGGAGGCTGGCGAGCAGGCGCGCGGCGGAACGGCGTACGTCACGCTCGAACCGTGCAGCCACTTCGGCCGCACCCCGCCCTGCGCGGACGCCCTGATCGCGGCGGGCGTGTCGCGCGTCGTGGTCGCGGCCCCCGACCCCAACCCACGGGTCGGCGGACGCGGTATGGAGCGGCTGCGTGCGGCGGGCCTCGAGGTGGTGGTGGGTGTCCTCGCGGACGAGGCCCTGCGGCAACAGGCGGGCTTTCGCAGCCTGATCGTGCGGGGGCGCCCCTGGGTCGTGTACAAGTACGCCATGACCCTGGACGGCCGGGTGGCGGCCGTGACGGGTGACAGCCGCTGGGTCAGCGGCGAGGCGGCGCGCGCCCTGGTCCACCGTTGGCGCGACGAGTTCGACGCCCTGGCCGTGGGAAGCGGGACGGTGCTCGCCGACGACCCCGAGCTCACGGCGCGTGGCCTGCCCGCCGGGCGCGACCCCCGGCCGGTCATCTTCGACCGTCGGGGCCGCATACCAGGGGGGGCGCGGGCGTTGCGGCCCGGCACGGTCATCGTCACCGCGCCGGACACCGACACCGGGCACCTGGAGCGGGCGGGGGTCCACCTTCTGCGGGCCGGGGACCTCGCCGACGCCCTGACCGGGCTGGGCGCACTGGGCATCACCAGCCTCCTGCTGGAGGGCGGCCCCACCCTGGCCGGGGCCCTGCTCGCCGCCGACCTCGTGGACGAGGTGCGGGTCTTTGTCGCGCCCAAGGTGCTGGGGGCCGGGATCAGTCCCCTGGCGGCCCCTGGCCGGGAGCGGATGGGTGAGGCGCGGGCGTTGGCCGACGTGACCGTCACGCCTGTCGGGTCGGACGTTCTTATGCGGGGCTTGTTGCAAGGAGTCCCGCAGCTCGAAGACCAGGGCGCGGCCCTGGCCCCCTTCTGAAGGAGCACAACGATGTTTACCGGAATCGTCGAGCAGATCGGCCGCGTGACGCGTGCCGAGGAACGAAGCGGCCATCTCACCCTGGAGATCACTCCCGAGCGGATGTGGCGGGACCTCGACCCCGGCGAGAGCATCGCCGTGGGCGGCACCTGCCTCACCGTGACGGGTTGGGACGACACGACCTTTACCGTGGACCTGTCGCGCGAGACCCTGAACAAGACCGCGCCCCGCTGGCAGGTGGGCGCAACCGTCAACCTGGAGCGGGCCATGAGCGCCTCCGCCCGCTTCGGCGGCCATGTCGTGAGCGGGCACGTGGACGGGGTGGCCGAGGTGCTGGAGGTCCGCCCGGAGCCGGGGGCCCACACCATGCGGGTGCGCGCCCCCCGTCACCTCGCCAAATTCCTGGTCCCCAAGGGCAGCGTCACCGTGGACGGCGTGAGCCTCACGGTCGTGGACGTGGGCGGTCCTGGGGGCAGCCGCCCCGACCTCGCCCCCGACGAGTTCACCCTCTGGCTGGTGCCCCACACCCTGGAGGTCACGACCCTGCACACCTGGCGGGCGGGCACGCGCGTGAACCTGGAGGCCGACCAGATGGCGAAGTACGTCGAGAGGTTGATCCTGATGCGCGAGCGGGAGGCCCAGCCCGCGCCGGAGGTGGTCCGGTGAGGCTCGCCTCCATTCCCGACCTCCTCGCCGAACTGCGCGCCGGGCGCCCGGTGATCCTGGTGGACGACGAGGACCGCGAGAACGAGGGCGATCTGCTGATGCCCGCCGCCACCGCCACACCCGGGTGGATCAACTTCATGGCGCGCGAGGGGCGGGGGCTGATCTGCGTGACCCTGACCCCGGAACGCGCCCGTGACCTCGACCTCACCCCGATGGTGGGCGCGGGCACCGATCCCAACAGCACCGCCTTCACCGTCAGCGTGGATCACGTCGGCAACTCGACCGGCATCAGCGCCTACGACCGCGCGGCGACCGTGGCGGCCCTCCTTGACCCGGAGGCGAAAGCGGGCGACTTTCGCCGTCCCGGCCACATCTTCCCGCTCCTCGCGCGGCCCGGCGGGGTGCTGCGCCGGGCGGGACACACCGAGGCGGGGTGCGACCTGGCACGGCTCGCCGGCTTTGCGCCCGCCGGGGTGATCTGCGAGGTGATGGGCGACGACGGCGAGATGAGCCGCCTGCCCGACCTCCTCGCCTTCGGGGAGAAGCACGGCCTCCTGGTGGGCTCCATCGCGGACCTGATCGCCTACCGCATGGAACACGACCCGTTCATGGCCCGGGTGGCGGAGGCCGACCTGCCCACCGAGGACGGCGACTTCCGCATCGTGGGCTTCGAGGACACCCTCTCGGGGGCCGAGCATGTCGCGCTGGTGCTGGGTGAGGTCACGGAGGAGCCCCTGCTGGTGCGGGTGCATTCGGAGTGCCTGACCGGGGACGGCTTCCACTCGCTGCGCTGCGACTGCGGCCCCCAGCGTGACGCGGCCCTGCGCGCCATCGCCGGGGAGGGCCGGGGGGTCCTGATCTACCTGCGTCAGGAGGGCCGGGGCATCGGGCTGCTCAACAAGATTCGCGCCTACGCGCTGCAAGACGGCGGGGCCGACACGGTGGAGGCCAACGTGCAACTGGGTCTGCCCGCCGACGCCCGCGACTTCGGAATCGGGGCGCAGATGCTCTTCCTGCTCGGCGCGCGTCAGCTCCGGGTCCTGACGAACAACCCGCGCAAGCTGCACTCGCTCTCCGGCTTCGGGCTCACGGTCGTCGAGCGGGTGCCCCTGCATGTCGGGGCCAATCACCACAACGCGCGGTATCTCGCCACCAAACAGACCAAACTCGGCCACCTCAGTTGAACCCCCGGGGGGGCAGTCTCCGCCCCCCTTCTGGAGAACCCATGCACCGAATCGAAGCCGACCTGATCGCCACGAACCTGAAAATCGCCATCGTCAACACCCGCTGGAACCACTTCATCGTGGACCGCCTGGTGGAGGGCGCCGAGACGGCCTTCGTCCAGCACGGGGGCAAGAGCGAGGACCTCACCCTGGTCACGGCCCCGGGCGCGTTCGAGGTCCCGCTGATCGCCAGGAAACTCGCCGAGAGCGGACGCTACGACGCGGTGGTGTGCCTCGGCGCCGTGATCAGGGGCGCGACCGACCACTTCGACTTCGTGGCCGGGAACGCGGCCTCCGGGCTGGCGCGGGTGAGCCTGGAGACGGGCGTACCGGTGGCGTTCGGGGTGCTCACCACCGACACCATCGAGCAGGCGGTCGAACGCGCGGGCACCAAGGCCGGGAACAAGGGAACGGAGGCGCTGCTGGCGGTGGTCGAAACGGCCAATGTGTTGAAAAAGCTGTAGCGGGGCGCGACCTCCTCTGTCCCGACTCCGCCTGAACGTTCGTCTCGCGTTTCGAGAACGCGGAGGGCCAACGCCGCGGCGCTGGCCGTTTGCAGGCCCGAACACGGCAGGGACCCGGCAGTAAAACGGGATCGGGACGAGCGAGGTGCCTCACACGGTCTCCCGCGCGGCGAACGCTCAAGGGCCGCCTACCCCATCCCCTCAACCCGAGGGGCAACCTTGGCGTTCGTTTTCGCGTCGTTAACGGCGTCGCCTCCACATCCGCACGAGATGCTGCGCCGTGAGTCGTTCAGGTCCCGGCCGCGCCTGTGCCCCGCGTCCTGCCAGCACTTCGGCGCGGAGGCGGCGGGGACGACACGGGGCGTGGAAGATGGGCGTGGCGTCAAGCTTGAACGGGCCGACTCCCTGCCCCGGAACGTTGCACCAGGACGAAACCCGCTTTCCAGCCGATCTCACCGGGCGAGCTTGAGCAGCCGCATGAGGTCGGCGGGCCTCTCCCCGCGTGCCTGGCACCTCTCCACGTAGGTCTCCAGAATCACGTCCCCGGTGGACTCGAACGCACTCTTGGCGCTGCCGTACAGGCTCATCACCTCCACGCAGCCCTTCTCCTCCGCCACCATCTTCTGCAACCCCCGAATCTGCCCCTCCAGTCGGCGCAGGCGGTTGAGAATCTTCGTCTTCTCGGCTTCACGGTCACTCACGGGCACGCTCGCGGTCATGTTCCCAGTATACCCCCTGGGGTATTTGACAGATAGGGGGAGGGGGTATACGATCCGGGCATGTACTTCCAACGCTTCTACGACGACGACCTGGCCCAGGCGTCCTATATGGTCGGCTGTCAGCAGACCGGCGAGTGCCTGGTGGTGGACCCGGTGCGCGACATCTCCCGGTATCTGGAAGAAGCCAAGAGCCAGAAGCTACGCGTCACGCACGTCACCGAGACGCACATCCACGCCGACTACCTCTCCGGCGCCCGTGAGCTGGCGAAAGCTACAGGTGCAGGGCTCCTGCTCTCCGATGAGGGCGGCGAGGGGTGGCGGTACACCTACGACGACGGCCACCAGACGCGGCTGCACGACGGCGACACCTTCATGGTCGGGAACGTCCGCATTCAGGCGATTCATACGCCCGGCCACACACCGGAGCACCTGAGCTTCCTCGTCACCGACACTCCGCGTGGCGATCCCCCTTCCATGATCCTGACGGGCGACTTCGTGTTCGTGGGCGACCTGGGCCGCCCCGACCTGCTCGACGAGGCGGCGGGGGGGCAGGACACCCGCTTCGAGGGAGCGCGGCAGATGTTCGCCAGCCTGCGGGGCAAGTTCCTGACCCTGCCCGACTACGTGCAGGTGTGGCCCGGCCACGGCTCGGGGAGTGCGTGTGGCAAGGCGCTGGGGGCCGTCCCGACCACGACCGTCGGTTACGAGCGGGCGCTGAGCTGGTGGGGCAAGTTGGTCGAGCGGGGCGACGAGGAGGCGTTCACGCGGGAACTCCTGTCCGGCCAGCCCGACGCGCCGCTGTACTACGGGCGGATGAAGACCGAAAACCGCGACGGCCCCGCCCTGCTGGGTGAGGTCATGCCGCTGCCCGAACTGAGCGAGCAGGACGTGAAGGCCCGCCTCGCCAGGGGTGCCCGCCTGATCGACACCCGGAAGAAAGAGGAGCACCAGGCCGCCGTCCCACTCGGCAGTGTGAATCTCCCCGACGGCAAGACCTTCGAGACCTGGGCCGGGTGGTTGCTGACCCCGGACCGCGAGCTGATCCTGCTTGCGCCCGCCGAGCGTGCCGAGGTCCTGCGCCGCCGCCTGTGGATGGTGGGGCTGGACCACGTGATCGGCTTCATCCCCAGCGCCGAGGGTCTGGAGACGGCATCCGCCCCGCCTCTTCCTGCCGAGGAACTGCCCCAGCACGGGGACGCCCTGATCCTCGACGTGCGGGCCAGCACCGAGTACGAGGAGGGGCACATCCCCGGGGCCCGGCAGCTTCACGCCGGACGCCTGCCCTGGCGGCTCGACACCCTGCCGAAGGGCCGTGAGATCGTCGTGCACTGTCAGGGCGGGACCCGCAGCGCCGCCGCCGCCAGCCTGCTGCGGGCCGAGGGCTTTCAGGTTGTAGAACTCGCTGGGGGCTACGACGCCTGGGCGAAGACCTAGCAGCAAAGAGATCAATCAGCGGAAGACCGGGCCGCGTCTCGTGGCGACCAGCCACGCCTCTCGTCCCAGCCTCACCTCCGCCCGAAAGACGGGACCCCACGTGGGGTGGGGGTGCGCGGGTCGGCGACCGTCTGCGGGGTCGTGAAGGTCTGGATGGCGCCTGCCTCGGCCTCCCCTTGCAAGGGGCTGGAAGCCGTGGGCCTGTTGACCACAGGCCAGCAGGCCCGCGCTAAGCACGAGCGACAGAGCCGCACGGCAGGCAAAGGAAGCGGTTGAGGTGGTGTGGGCAAGTTTTCCTTGAGTCACGAGCGCTCCCTGAACGTGGCGCTCTCCCATCCGCGCGAATATCACCCTGGTTACCCGGACTTCATTTTCCGGCGTGAGCCAACCCCTGCCCGGTGCCTGCTCTCTTTCCCGGGGCAGGGCGTGTTCCCGACTACCCCTCCTGCAAAAGCCGCCCCGCCACATGCTGGTCGGTGATGAGGGTGTCGATCCACCCACCCCGGGCCGCCGCCCGGATCGCGTCGAACTTGCTGCTTCCACCGGCGATCCCTACCCGCCGGGGCGTCCTCTTGAGCTGCTCCGGGCTGATGCCCATCACCCGGTCGTGCATCACGGTCTCGATGTACCCCCCGTTCACGTCGAAGAACCGCTGGCACACGTCCCCGACCGCGCCCGCCTCGTGCAGGGCCCGCAGGTCCTGATCGCTGATGACGTTGCCGCTCTCCCGGATCAGCCGCGAGGGGTTGAGGCTGCCGATGCCGACCAGCACCAGCGACAGGTGATCGAACGAGGCGAACACGCTCGCCACGCCCGGGTCCTCCAGCAGGTTCTGGGACACGCCCGCCGAATGCACCACGCCGGGCACGGGGAGAAAGACCGCCTGCGCCCCCAGGTAGTATGCCAGGCGTTCCGTGAGGGTGGTCGCGTGGGCCTGCGAGCTGGGACGGCCCAGGCCCCCCAGCACCTGAATGACCTGCCGCGTTCCGCTCTTGCCCAGCGGGCGCATCGCGTTGACGGTGGCGAGCAGGGTCTCGCTCCACGAGGAGATGCCGATGCACTCGACCCCCACCAGGGCCGTCTCCAGGTAGCTCGCGGCGCTCGCGCCCAGGGCGGGGATCACGTGCTCGGTCTCGTCGCCCGTATCGACGACCATGACTTCCCGCAGCCCGTAGCGTTCCTCAAGCTGCTCTTCCAGGTCGGCGTACACGCCGAGGGGCATGTGCACGGTCGTTTTGACGATCCCGACCGTCTCCGCCTGCTTGAGCAGCCGCGACACCCTGGCCTGCGAGAGGCCCAGCCGGGCCGCGATCTCCGGTTGCTTGACGTTGCCCTGATGGTAGAGGCGGGCGATCTTCGCCATCAGGCGAAGCTGGTCGGTCGAGGTGACGGGCGGCACGGTCATGGACCCAGGATAGGGAAGTGTCGTCATAGCCATTCAATGCCGAACCCCCTTGCATCCTTTTGTCACCCTGACGGGGAGGAGCGGGGCCGGATTCAGCGGACTCACCCCACCCCGAGGTGCGCCACCCGCTGCTGCGCCTGCGACACCCTGCCTTCATGGGTCCGGTGGTCCCGCCTTCCCCTGCGCGCCGAGCAGGCCTGCATGGCGGCAAAACGCCCTCGCACGGACCTCAGAGACACCGCTGCCGCCCAGCGCCTTCGTCAGAAGGGACAGACTCTGCACCCGGCCAGCTTGCAAAGCATGAACCCTATGTAGAAACGAGGACCTTGCGCCAGAATCACCCGAAGGACAGCACGCCCAGCTCCCTCGATCCGACCCGCGTTGAGCAGCGCGCTGGAGTCGTACACTGGTCGCACCTCGGCCAGATGCCGGGACCCGAACACCCCTGGTCTGTGCCCCGAGCGCGAGGCCCCTCTCTCTGGACTGAGTTCAACGCACCTTGCGCCTGACCTCTTGCAAATAGATAGGCGTCTCAGTATCATCCCTTCGTAACGACAACCCAGACCACTGTTCTGCATGGATAACCAGCGGTCCGCCTCGTGCGTCAACCATGCGCTTGACCTCTCCCGGTCGGCGTGTGCCAGACACGAGGCGGACGCCTTTTTGGCGACTCACCGCCAGAAGCAAGGAGCCAGCATGGACAGCATCATCCTGACCGTCAACGGCGTTCCCCGCGAGGCGCGCGGAGTCCAGCCCCATACCACGTTGCTGAACTGGCTGCGAGACCAGGGTCTGACGGGCAGCAAGGAGGGCTGCGCGGAGGGCGAGTGTGGCGCCTGCGCCGTCTTGGTCGCTCGCCCGGCCAAGGACGGCGGCACCCGGCTGGAGTCCGTGAACAGTTGCCTCGTCCTGCTCGCGGCCCTGAACGGGCAGGAGGTCGTCACCGCCGAGGGCCTGGGGACGCCGGGATGCCTTCACCCCGTCCAGCGCGAACTCGCCGTGCGGGGCGGCTCGCAGTGCGGGTACTGCACGCCCGGCTTCGTGGTGAGCATGGCCGCCGAATATTACCGGGAGGACCGGCCCGCAACGGATTTTGACATCCACGCGCTGAGCGGCAACCTCTGCCGCTGCACCGGCTACCGCCCGATTCAGGACGCCGCCCTCGCGCTGGGCGCCCCGGCGCAGGAGGACGCCTTCGCCCGCCGCCGCGAGCACCCCGCGCCCGTCCCGCAGGCCACCCACCTGTCCACCCCGGACGGCGAGTTCTGGCGCCCCACGGGGCTCGCGCAGGCGCTGGGCCTGCTCGCCGCGCACCCCGGGGCCGTGCTCCTCGCGGGGGGCACCGACTGGGCGGTGGACGTGAATCTCCGCCACTCGCGCGCCGCGACGACCATCGCGCTCGACGGGCTGCCCGAGCTGCGGACCCTGGAGTGGACCACGGCCCATGTGGAGATCGGCGCGGCGCTCAGCCTCTCGGAGGTCGAGCGGCGGCTCGCGGGGCGGGTGCCGCTCATGGACGAACTCTTCCCCCTCTTCGCCTCGCGCCTGATCCGCAACAGCGCCACGCTGGGCGGCAACCTGGGCACCGCCTCGCCCATCGGGGACAGCCTGCCCGTGCTGCTGGCGCTGGACGCCGGGGTGGTGCTGGCCTCGCGGGCGGGCGAGCGCGAGGTGCCGCTCTCCGAATACTTCACCGGCTACCGGCGCACGCGGCGTGAGCCCGGCGAACTCATCCGGGCCGTGCGGATTCCGCTTCCCCTGGCGCCCGTCACCGGCTTTTCCAAGATCGCCAAGCGTCGCTTCGACGACATCTCCTCCGTGGCGGTCGCCATCGCGCTCGACCTCGACGGCGACGTGGTGCGCTCGGTCCGCATCGGGCTGGGCGGCGTGGCGGCGACCCCGCTCCGCGCCTGGGCTACCGAGGAGGCCCTGACCGGCCAACCCTGGAACGAGCGGACGGTCCGCGAGGCCGCCCGCGTGCTGCGGGAGGAGGGCACGCCGCTCGACGATCTCCGCGCCAGCGCCGCCTACCGCGCGGCGATGCTGGAACAGGCCCTGCTGAAGTTCTCCTTCGAGAAGACCGGCCAGGAGGTGACCGTATGACCAGCCTGTTCGAGAGGCCCCCGGTGGGTGCGGTGGGCGAAGCCATCCCCCACGAGAGCGCCGAAGCGCACGTCACGGGGTCCGCGCTCTATACCGACGACCTGGGGGTGCGGCTCCAGAACCTCCTCCACGCGTGGCCGCTCCAGGCCCCCCACGCCCACGCCCGCGTGACCCGGCTGAACGTCGCGCCCGCCCTGGAGGTGCCCGGCGTGGTCCGGGTGCTGACGGCCGACGACGTGCCGGGGGTGAACGACGCGGGCGTGAAGCACGACGAGCCCCTCTTCCCGACCGAGGTCATGTACCACGGCCACGCGGTCTGCTGGGTGCTCGCCGAGAGCATCGAGGCCGCGCGGCTGGGGTCGCAGGTGATCGAGGTCGAGTACGAACCGCTGCCCGCCCTGGTGACCATTCACGAGGCCATCGCCGCCGAATCCTTCCAGGGGAGCCAGCCCACCCTGCGCCGGGGCGACGCATCCTTCGGGCTGGAACAGGCCACCCACGTCTTCGAGGGCGAATTCGAGTTCGGTGGGCAGGAACACTTCTACCTGGAGACGAACGCCTCGCTGGCCCACGTGGACGAATGGGGGCAGGTCTTCGTGCAGTCGAGCACCCAGCACCCCACCGAGACGCAGGAAATCGTGGCGCACGTGCTGGGCCGCACCAGCAGCGAGGTCACCGTCCAGTGCCTGCGGATGGGCGGCGGTTTCGGCGGCAAGGAGATGCAGCCGCACGGGTACGCTGCCATCGCCGCGTTGGGGGCGGTGCTGACGGGCCGCCCGGTGAGGTTGCGCCTCAATCGCCAGCAGGACCTCACCCTGACGGGCAAGAGGCACCCCTTCCACGCGAGCTGGCGGGTTGGCTTCGACGAGGACGGCAGGTTGCTCGCCCTCCAGGCCACCCTCACCTCGGACGGCGGGTGGAGCCTCGACCTCTCCGAGCCGGTGCTCGCCCGCGCCCTGTGCCACATCGACAACGCGTACTTCATCCCCCACGTCGAGGTCCACGGGCGCATCGCCAAGACGAACAAGACCTCGCAGACGGCCTTCCGGGGCTTCGGCGGGCCGCAGGGCATGCTGGTGATCGAGGACCTCCTGGGCCGCTGCGCGCCGCTGCTGGGGCTCGAACCGCACGAGCTGCGGGCGCGCAACTTCTACCAGCCCGGCGAGGCCACCCCCTACGGCCAGCCCGTGCGCCACGCCGAGCGGCTGGAGGACCTCTGGACCACCCTGCTCTCCCGCTCGGACTTCGCGGCGCGGACGCAGGAGGTGCGGGCCTTCAACGAATCGCACCCGCACACCAAACGTGGCCTCGCCGTCACGCCCGTCAAGTTCGGCATCTCCTTCAACTTCACGGCGTACAACCAGGCGGGCGCCCTCGTCCACGTCTACAAGGACGGCTCGGTCCTGATCAACCACGGCGGCACCGAGATGGGCCAGGGGCTGCACACGAAGATGATGCAGGTGGCGGCGACCGCCCTCGGCGTGCCGCTCTCCTGCGTGCGCCTCGCCCCTACCCGGACGGACAAGGTGCCCAACACCTCCGCCACGGCGGCGAGCAGCGGCGCGGACCTCAACGGCGGGGCAATCAAGGACGCCTGCGAGCAGATCAAGGGGCGGCTGGCGGCGGTGGCGGCAGGGTCGCTGGGCACGCTGGCGGCGAAGGTGGGGGCGCTGGGCGTCCACCCGAACGACGTGCGCTTCGAGAACGGGCGCGTCTTCCCGGTCGGGCACCCCGAACTGGGGATGGACTTCCGGCAGGTCGTCCACGACGCCTACCACCTGCGGACGCAGCTCTGGGCGGCGGGCTTCTACCGCACGCCGGGCCTGCACTGGGACCGCACCACCATGCAGGGCGAGCCCTTCAAATATTTCTCCTACGGCGCCTCGGTCAGCGAGGTGGAGGTGGACGGCTTTTCCGGGGCCTACCGCCTGCGCCGGGTGGACATCCTGCACGATGTGGGCGACAGCCTCTCGCCGCTGATCGACCTCGGGCAGGTGGAGGGCGGGTTCGTGCAGGGGGCGGGCTGGCTGACCCTGGAGGAGCTGCGCTGGGACACGTCGGACGGGCCGCACCGGGGCCGCCTCGCCACCCAGGCCGCGAGCACCTACAAGCTGCCGAGCTTTTCCGAGATGCCGGAGGTCTTCAACGTGGCGCTGCTGGAGCGGGCCACCGAGAGCGGCGTGGTGTACGGCTCCAAGGCGGTGGGCGAGCCGCCCCTGATGTTGGCGATCAGCGTGCGCGAGGCCCTGCGGCAGGCGGCGGCGGCCTTCGGCCCGGAGGGGCGGGTGACGGAGCTGGCGAGCCCCGCCACCCCCGAGGCCGTCTTCTGGGCGCTCGACGCGGCCCGGCAGGCGAGCGCCCGGCCCACCCCCTCGCCCCACGTGGCGGCGGACTGACGTGCCGGGCTGGCTGGAGGCGGTGCAGGGCCTCGCGGACCGCGGCGAACCCGGCGTCCTCGTGACCGTCGCGGCGGTGCGAGGCCACGCCCCGCGCGAGGCGGGCGCGAAGATGGTCGTTGGCCCGACGGAGAGCTGGGACAGCGTGGGCGGCGGCAACCTGGAGGCGACCGCCGTCGAGCGGGCCCGGGCGCTGCTCGCCTGCCGGGCGACGACCCCCGAACTGCTCACCCTGCGGCTGACCGACCGGGCCCCGAACGAGTACGGGCGCCAGTGCTGCGGCGGGGAGGTGACGCTGCTCCTCGAACCCCTGGCGACCGCGCGCCCGCACCTCGCCGTGTTCGGGGTGGGCCACGTGGGGCTGGCGCTGGCAGGCATTCTTAACACCCTGCCCGTGCACCTCCACCTGATCGACTCGCGCACCACGCAGCTCACCCCCGGGCGCCTGGCCGGGCTCGCGGGCGGCGCCGCCCGCCTGCACGTCCATCACGCACCGATTCCCGAGCTGGCCCTCGCGGAGCTGCCCGCCGGAACCCACCTCCTGATCATGACCCACGACCACGCCGAGGACGCCGCCCTGTGCGACGCCGCCCTGCGCCGCCCCGATCTGGGCTTCACCGGACTCATCGGGTCGAAGGTCAAGTGGGCGCGCTTCCGCGAGCAACTGCGGGCAGTGGGTCATGCCGAGGAGACCCTGGCCCGCATCACCACGCCCATCGGCCTTCCCGGCATTCGGGGCAAGAGCCCGGCGGTGATCGCCCTGAGCGTGGCCGCGCAACTCCAGCAGGTGCTGGAGGCGGCCGAGCCCTGCGCCGTCTCTTCCGTCCCCACTCCCCAGAGGACCCCATGAAGCTCTACCGCGCCACCCTGATGCACACCCCCGCGAGCCCCTTCGACACGCCGGACGCGCTGCACGTCCTGGAGGACGGCGCCCTGCTCGTGGAGGGGGGCCGCATCCTGGCCGCGTCGCCCTACCCGGACCTGCGGGCCGCGCACCCCCGCGCCGAGGTCGTCGATCTGCGCGGCGGCGTGTTGCTGCCCGGCTTCGTGGACACCCATGTCCACTACCCGCAGGTCCGGGTGCTGGGCGGGCTGGGGATGGGGCTGCTCGAATGGCTCGACCGCAACACCCTGCCGGAGGAGGCGCGCCTGGCCGACGCCACCTACGCCGGGGCGGTCGCCCGCGAATTTCTGTCCGCCCTCGCGGCGAACGGCACGACGACCGCCCTGGTGTTCGGCAGCCACTACGCCGCCGCGATGGACGCCTTTTTCGGGGAGGCGGCCCGCAGCGGCCTGCGGGTGGTGGCCGGGCAGGTCGTCTCCGACCGCCTGCTGCGCCCCGAACTCCACACCACACCGGAGCGGGCCTACGCCGAGGGGAGGGCGCTGATCGAACGTTGGCACGGGATGGGCCGAGCCCTGTATGCCGTGACGCCACGGTTCGCCCTGTCGGCGAGCGAGGGGATCCTCGACGCCTGCGCGGCCTTGACGGGCGAGTTCCCGGGCGTGCGCTTCACCAGCCACATCAACGAGAACCGCCGCGAGGTCGAGGTGGTGCGCGGGCTCTTTCCCGGCGCCCGCGACTACCTCGACACCTACGAGCGCGCGGGGCTGGTCACCCGCCACAGCGTTCTCGCCCACAACGTCCACCCGACCGGGCGCGAGCTGGACGTCATGGCGGCTTGTGGCTGCACCGCCGCGCACTGCCCGTGCAGCAACTCGTCCCTGGGAAGCGGCCTCTTCCCGCTGCGCCGCCACCTCCAGGCGGGCGTCCACGTCTCGCTGGGCACCGACGTGGGGGGCGGCACGGGCTTTTCGATGCTCAAGGAGGGGCTCCAGGCCTATTTCATGCAGCAGCTCCTCGGCGAGGCGGGACAGCCGCTCGCACCGGCGCACCTGCTGTACCTGGCGACGCGGGCGGGCGCCCAGGCGCTCGACCTGCACGACCGGACGGGCGATTTCGGCGTGGGCAAGGCCTTCGACGCGGTGTACCTGCGCCCCCCGGGGGGCAGCACGCTGGCAACCGTGCTGCGGCACGCGGAGAGTGGTGAGCGCGTCCTGGCGGCCCTGTTCACCATGGGGACCCAGGCGGACGTGGCCCGGGTCTGGGTGGAGGGCGATCAGGTGTACGAACGGCCCGCCACCCCCAGCGAGGTCGGCGTATGACCCGGCTCTCCCGTGCCCGGGACGGTCCCCCGGCTTGAGGCAGGCCGCTGCCACTCCGTCCCGGACAGGCCACGTCGGCTGCTCGGGTGGCCGTTCCATTCTCCCGAGTTTTCCAGCCTTCGGGGACCTGCCCCAGGCCGAGGGCTTTCCGACAGGAGACTGAGCATGTCCGACGTTTCTGCCCCCCGTCCCGCGGCCAGCTCCGGCCTCGACCGTTTCTTCGGTCTGAGCGCCTCCGGCTCGACCGTCCCCCGCGAGCTGCGCGCGGGCCTGACGACCTTCCTCACGATGAGCTACATCCTCTTCGTCAACCCGCAGGTCCTGTCCGCCGCGATCCAGGTGCCCAACGCCTTCGTGCAGCTCCTGATGACGACCGCCATCGCCGCCGCCTTCGGCTCGCTGGTCATGGGGTTGATCGCCAAGTACCCCTTCGCGCAGGCACCCGGCATGGGCCTCAACGCCTTCTTCGCCTTCACGGTCGTGCAGGGCCTCGGCGTCCCGTGGCAGACGGCGCTGGGCGCCGTCTTCATCAGCGGCGTGCTCTTCGTCCTGCTCAGCGTCCTGGGTGCGCGCCAGGCCATCGTGCAGGCCATCCCCACCTCGCTCAAGTTCGCCATCACCGGCGGCATCGGCGCCTTTCTGGCCTTTCTGGGGCTGCGCAGCGCCGGGCTGGTCGTCAGCAACGACGCGACCCTGCTCGGCCTGGGTTCGCTGCGCGCCCCGACCGTGTGGCTGGCGCTGCTGGGGCTGATCATCGCCGCCGTCCTGATGAGCCGCCGCGTGACCGGCGCCATCCTGTGGAGCATCCTCGCCACCACCGCCGTCGCCATCCTCACCGGCGCCGCCGTGTACGCAGGCGGGGAGAACGGGGCGCTGCGGGCTTTCCCCGGCTTCGACGGCACGTTCCTGGGCATCTTCGGCACGCCGGTCTGGCCCTCCTCGCTCGTGGGGCAACTCGACCTGGCGGGGGCGCTCGGCCTGGGCCTCCTGAGCGTGGTGTTCACCTTCTTCTTCGTGGACTTCTTCGACGCGACGGGGACGCTGACGGGGCTGTCGCAGCGGGCAGGCTTTCTGGACGAGCACGGCAACATGCCGCGCGCCCGGCGCCTCTTTGCGATGGACGGGCTGGCCGCGATGTTCGGTGCCTTTATGGGCACGAGCACGACGACGGCGTACGTAGAGTCGGCCAGCGGCATCGGGGAGGGGGGCCGCACCGGGCTCACCGCCGTGACGGTCGGGGTGTTGTTCCTGCTCGCCATGTTCCTGTGGCCGCTCGCCGCCGCGATTCCGGGGGCCGCGACCGCGCCCGCCCTGATCCTGGTGGGGGCGCTGATGATGGAGGGGGTGCGGCACGTGGACTGGGACGACATCAGCGAGGGGTTGCCGGCCTTCCTGACTGTCATTGCCATGCCGCTGACCTTCTCCATCGCCAACGGGGTCTCCTTAGGCGTGATCAGCTACTGCGCGATCAAGCTCTTCAGCGGGCGCGCGCGGCAGGTCAGCCCCATCCTCTACGGCGTCGCCGCGCTGCTCCTCATCCGCTACATCTGGCTGGTCGGCGAGTAGCACGGCCCCGGCCCCCTTCCCCCAACTCCTGGTCCTGGTCCGCGTGGCCGGGACCTTTCTTCTTCAGGAGGCTTTCCATGACCGCACCCCACGAGCCCCAGACGCTGCTGCGCGGCATCCACACCCTGCTGACGATGGGGGGCGAACGCGAGGCCCCCTCACCGCCGATTTCCGACGCCGCCGTGCTGATCGAGGGACCGCGTGTGCGCTGGGTCGGCCCGGAACGGGAGCTGCCCGCCGAACTGCTGGCCCCCGGCCACCACGTCCGCGACCTCGGCGGGCACGTCGTCCTGCCCGGGCTGATCAACACCCACCACCACCTCTACCAGAACCTCACCCGCTGCCTGGCGCCCGATTCGGGGCTGTTCGACTGGCTGCGGACGCTCTACCCCATCTGGCTGCGCCTGACCCCGGAGGCGGCCTTCGTGAGCGCGCAGGTGGGGCTGGCCGAGCTGGCGCTCTCCGGCTGCACGACGAGCAGCGACCACTTATACCTCTACCCGAACGGGGTGCGGCTGGACGACACCATCCACGCGGCGCGGGAGACCGGCCTGCGCTTCCACGCGACGCGCGGCAGCATGAGCCTGGGGGAGTCGCAGGGCGGGCTGCCCCCCGACCGCGCCGTAGAGCGGGAGGACGACATCCTGCGCGACAGCGCGCGGGTGATCGCGGCCTTCCACGACCCCCGGCCCCTGGCCCTGACGCGGGTGGCGCTGGCGCCCTGCTCGCCCTTCTCGGTGACGGGCGACCTGATGCGCGAGAGCGCCCGCCTGGCTCGCGTCCACGGCGTCCGGCTCCACACCCACCTCGCGGAGACGGCCGACGAGGACGCCTTCTGCCTGGCCCGCTTCGGCCTGCGGCCCCTGGACTACGCCGAGTCGCTGGGGTGGCTGGGGCCGGACGTGTGGTTCGCGCACGGGGTCCACTTCAGCCCGGCGGACGCGGCTCGGCTGGGCCGGTGCGGCTGCGGCGTCGCCCACTGCCCGAGCAGCAACATGCGCCTGGCGAGCGGCATCGCCCCGGTGCGGGAGCTGCTGGAGGCGGGCGTGCGGGTGGCCCTCGGGGTGGACGGCAGCGCCAGCAACGACGGCGCGCACCTGCTCGGGGAGGCGCGACAGGCGCTGCTCTCCTCGCGCGTGCGCGGGGCTCCCGGCGAGGCACCCCGCGCGGCGGACGCCTTGAGCGCCTCCGAGGCCCTCTGGCTCGCCACCCGGGGAGGGGCGGAGGTGCTGGGCCGGGAGGACCTCGGGCAACTCGCACCCGGCTTCGCCGCCGACCTGATCGCCGTGAACCTCAACGACCTCGCCTTCGCCGGGGCACGGCACGACCCGCTCGCGGCCCTGACCCTGTGCAGCCCGCCGCGCGTGGCGCTGAGCATGGTGGGAGGCCGGGTCGTCGTGGAGGGCGGCGAGCTGGTCACGCTGGACCTGCCGCCCCTGCTGGAGCGCCACGAGCGCCTGAGCCGGGCAATGGTGCTGGGCTGAGCCCGCCCACCGCCCGGCTTCCGTCCAGGAAAAGGAAGGAGAGACCCGACCGCATCCAAAGCATTTGACACGAGAAGACTGTCATGCTGAGCGCAGCGAAACCTCTCCAACGGGCCGGGCGAGACCCTTCACGTCGTTCAGGGTGACAATTCTGCGCTCGGCAAATGCTCCAAGCCTCTCTCCGACTCGGCATGCTCAGGTTGACCGGGCTCCGGGAGTCGGTGCGACCGGCCGGGTGGGCAGACGCCACAGGGTGCGGGCGGTGAGGGCCGACCCAGTACACCCACTGGAAAGTCCAATCCCGAGGTGTTCGGCGATCCGGGAGCGCGGGCGGCCTGGTTCGAGCGCCTGCTGCACAACGCACTCGTCTCCACCATGGTGGGCGAGCACCGCACCTTCGAGCCGCTGGGATCGGGCACCCTGACCATGCTTGCCGGGAAGCGCGGCGTGACGGTCGGTGCCGCCGCCCACCTCGACGCACCGCCCGCCCCGGAACGACTGCGGGAGGCGGGCTATCGCCTGGCGACCCTCACCAACTCGGCGGGTCTGCGGAACTTCTTCGAGCAGGCCCTTTCGGCCGATGACGTGAAGCGGCTCAAACCCCCGTCCGAGAAGCTGGGCGTAACGACGGGCGATCTGTGGCTCGTCGCCGCGCATCCCTGGGCCGTGACGGGCGCGGCGAATGCAGGTTGCCGCACAGCGTTCGTGGGACGAGCCGGCAAGGTGCTCGGTCCAGCCGCCCCGAAGCCGGATGTGACGGGCCAGACCTTGAAGGACGTTGCGGAGGGCATCCTCGCGGTCGAGGCGCTGGGGTAGGCGTGGTGCGGCGCCTGCCGAGTCGAAGGTCGAGAACCTTATGTGCTCCGGCTCTGCATTTCCTGAAAGGAAACGCCCGGGCAGGGGTGGAGAATTTCCTCGGCATTCGAGAACTGGGCTCGAGTTCTGCCTCCCTCGGTGGTGCCGCTCACGCCAACGACCATTCGATGTTCCGTCTCCATCACCGGCTCGGAAGGAACCCACATGCTCCGTTCCCTCTCCCTATGGCCCAGCCTCCTGGCCCTGACCCTCGCGTCCTCGCCCGCTCCGGCGCAGCCCGCCGCCTCGCTGCCCGCGTCGCCCGCGCGCCTGGGCGCTCCCCTCGAACTCGTCCACACCTTTTCCGGGCATATGCCCGTGGGCGTGACCGTGAACAGCCAGGGACGCATCTTCGTGTCGTACCCGCGCTGGGAGGACATCGTGCCCTTCTCGGTCGCGGAGATCAGGGGCGGGCGCGAGGTGCCCTACCCCAACCGGGACCTCAACACCCTCAAGATCCCGAACAACTACGACTCCTTCGTGGGCGTGCAGGGCCTCCTCGTGGACGGCAGGGACCGGCTGTGGGTGCTCGACACGGGCACGATCAACCTCGGGCCCGTCGTCGATCAGCGGGCGCCCAAGCTCGTCGGGATCGACACGCGCACGAACCGGGTGGTCAAGACGATCCGCTTCCCCGCGGGCGTGGTGCTGCCGAACACCTATCTCAACGACCTGCGGGTGGACCTGCGCTTCGGGGCGGACGGGGTAGCCTATATCACCGACTCGGGGGCGAAGTCGGGGGCCGGGCTGATCGTGGTGGACCTCGCCTCGGGGCGAAGCTGGCGCAAGCTGACGGGCGACGCGACGGTGAAGCCGGTGCCGGGATTCGTCTCCTTCGCGGACGGGCGCGCGCTGCTGGAGCGTCCACAGGGCGGGCCCGCGCGCACCCTCTCCTTCGGGGCCGACTCCATCGCCATCAGCCCGGATGGGAGCACCCTGTACTACGCCCCCACCGCCTCGCGCCGGTTGTACGCGGTGCCCACGGCGGCCCTGCGCGACGAGTCGTTGAGTGACGCGCAAGTCAAGGCCCAGGTGCGCGACCTGGGCGAGAAAGGCGTCTCCGACGGGATGGCCGAGGACACCTTCGGGCGGCTGTACACCACCAACCATGAGCAGAACGCGATCATCCGCCGCCTGCCGAACGGCGAGTTCGAGACGGTCGTACGTGACCCCCGCCTGATCTGGCCCGACACGCTGGCGATCCGGGGCGGGTACCTCTACATCCTGAGTAACCAGCTCAACCGGCAGGGCCGCTACCACTACGGCATCGACCAGCGGGTGAAGCCCTACGCCCTCTTCCGGGTGAAGGTGAACGCCCAGCCCGTGATCCTGCGGTGAGGTAAGGGACCCGGCTGGTCCTGTCCGCAGCGAGGGACGCCCTGCGGCGGTTGACCGGGGAGCTTCGAGGTCAGGGGGTCAGGTGGCACACGCCGTCGCCAACATGAGCCGGGAAGAGGACGTGCGGCGCATCGCTGAAGTCGTCCGGGAGCACTTCGGCGGCTTCGACACCCGGATGAATCATGCGGGCGTCTCGATATGCGGCGAGCTGACGGAGGTGCCTGTGGAGGACATGTGCCGTCTGTTCGAGATCAACGTGTGGGGCCTGATCTACGGCTCGCGTGGGGCGGTGGCCCACCTGCGGACGCACGGTGGGGCCCTGATCGACATCGGCGTCCTGTCGGACCGCGCGATCCCGCTTCAGGGCATCTACAGTGCCGGAGAACATGCCGTAGAGGGCTTCACCCACGCGCTGCGGATGGAGCTGGAGCACGCGGGCGCGCCCGTCCCGGTCACCCTGGTCAAGCCCGCCACCATCGACATCCCTTACCCGCACCATGCCAGGAACTACCTGGAGGCCGAGCCCGAGCACGCCCCGCCGGTCTCTGCCCCGGAGGCAGTGGCCCGGACCCTCCTGCACGCCGCAGCGCACCCCAACCGGGACGTGTGCGTCGGCGGGGGCGCCCGGGGCCTGGCCCTATTGGGAAGCCTGGCGCCCCGAGCGACCGACAAGGTGGAGGAGGCAATCTGTTTAGAGGGCTCCAAGAGTCCCCAGCCGCCTCAACCCGCGCGGAGAACGGCCTGAACCAGCCCACCGGGGCGGTTACTCTGGGGCGTGCAGGAGGCGAGCGTGTACACCGAGGCCGCGTTGCACCCGGCGATCACCCGAACGGCCCTGATCGGTCCAGGGAGGGTCGTCCCGGCAGGGTGGCGCTCCGCGAGGCGCGCGTGACACCGGATGAACCCGCGCCGACCCCACCCACCGCACCATGAACGTCAAGCAGGCCCGGAGGAGGACCCTATGACGACGACCCGGAGCGAACGGACCAGGCAGGAGCTGAGCGTCTCCCTGTACGTGAACGGCGAGGCCCGGCAGGTCGAGGTCCCGCCACAAGCCACCCTCCTCGACGTGCTGCGCGAGCGGCTGGGTCTGACGGGCAGCAAGAAGGGCTGCAACCACGGGCAGTGCGGCGCCTGCACGGTCCACGTGGACGGCGAGCCTTACCTCTCGTGCCTGACCCTGACGGCGACTTTGGAGGGGCGCTCCGTCACGACCATCGAGGGCCTGGCGGACGGGGAAGCCTTACACCCCATGCAGCGGGCCTTTATCGAGCACGACGCCTTCCAGTGCGGGTACTGCACGCCGGGGCAGATCATGTCGGCGGTCGCCTGCGTGCAGACGGGGCACGCTCAGGGCGAGGCCGACCTCAAGGACTTCATGAGCGGCAACCTCTGCCGCTGCGCCGCCTACCCGCAGATCGTGAAGGCGGTTCAGAGCGTGGCGGGCACCGGGGAGGTCAGCGATGCGGCCCTTTGAGTACGGGCGGGCGGAGAACGAGGGGCAGGCCCTGACGCTCGGCGGTCGCTTCCTCGCGGGCGGCACCACCCTGATCGACCTGATGCGGCTGGACGTGGAACGCCCTTCGCTGGTGACCGACATCACCCGCCTGCCGCTGCGGGAGATCGGGAACGCGGGGGGCGGGCTGCGGATCGGGGCGCTTGCCAGCAACACCGCGACCGCCGAGCATCCCCTGGTGCGGGAACGCTACCCCCTGCTCAGCGAGGCGATCCTGGCCGGGGCCTCCCAGCAGATTCGCAACATGGCCTCCATGTCGGGGAACGTGATGCAGCGGACCCGCTGCCCCTACTTCCGCAACCTTGACTTTCCCAGGTGCAACAAGCGCGACATCGGCAGCGGCTGCGGCGCCATCGAGGGCGACCACCGCAAACACGCCGTCCTGGGCACCTCCGAGTGCTGCATCGCCGTCCACGCCTCGGACGCGGCGGTGGCGCTCGTCGCGCTCGACTGCTCGCTGACATTGCACGGGCCGGAGGGCGAGCGGGAGGTGGCGCTGACCGACTTCCTGCTGAAGCCTGAAAATCACCCGGAGCTGGAGCATGATCTGAAGCCCGGCGAGCTGATCGTAAGCCTGAACCTGCCCGCGCTGCCCTGGGCGGTGAACGGCACCTACCTCAAGGTCCGCGAGCGCGAGTCCTACGCCTTCGCGCTGGCCTCGGCGGCGGTGGCCGTCGATCTGGACGGTGACACGGTGCGGGACGTGCGGATCGCCCTCGGCGGGGTCGGGACGGTACCGTGGCGGGCGCGGGAGGCGGAGGAGGCCCTGCGCGGCCAGCCCGCCACCCGCGCCGCCTTCGAGGAGGCCGCCCGCGTCGCCCTGCGGGACGCCCGGCCCCTGGCGCAGAACGCCTACAAGGTCGGCCTGGCGAGAAACGTCATCGTCCGCGCGCTGGAGCGCGTGACCGGAGGACCCATGACTGGAGAAAGGGCATGACCCGCGCACTCCCCAAGCCCCTCCCCCTGGACGTGCCCGGCGGCGCCATCGGTCGGCGGCTGGACCGGGTGGACGGCCCCGACAAGGTGACGGGCCACGCCACCTATGCGGTCGAGTACGAGGTGCCCAACGTCGCCCACGCCGTTCTCGTCACGTCCTCCATCGCGCATGGACGTGTGAGGCGCATCGACACCTCCGCCGCCCTAACGGTGCCCGGCGTGCTGGCGGTACTGACCCACGAGTCGGGGGGCGTAAAGCTCAAACCCGTCGAGGCCCCCTTCCCGGAGGGCACCTCGGGCACGGCCCTGCTGCCCCTCCAGACGGACAAGATCGAGCAGCGCGGGCAGGTCGTCGCCGTCGTCGTGGCCGAGACGCTGGAGCAGGCGCAACACGGGGCCGTCCTCATCGAGCCCGAGTACGAGGAGGAGCCCTTCATCGGGACGCTGGAGGAGAGCCTGAAGAGTGGGCGTGCAGACCTCCGGGAGCCGGTGGAGGACGAGGAGTATCAGCGCGGGGAGGCCGAGAAGGCGTTCGCGGAGGCCGAAATTCAGCTTGACCTCACCTACACCACCCCGCAGGAGAACCACAACCCGCTGGAGATGCACGGCACCCTGGCCGTGTGGGAGAGCGAGACGCACCTCACCGTGTACGAGCCGAGCCAGTGGATTCTGGCCCCGAAACACACCCTGGCCCACCACTTCGGCCTGGACCCCGAACACGTGCGGGTGGTCTCGCCCTACATCGGCGGGGGCTTCGGCAGCAAGGCCGCCACGTGGTCGCACCTGCCGCTTGCGGCACTGGCGGCGAAGATCGTGAAGCGCCCCGTCAAGCTCTCGCGCACCCGGGCGCAGATGTTCGCGGGCGTGGGTTACCGGCCCGCCACGGTGCAGAAGTACAAACTCGGCGCGACGAGGGACGGCAAGATCACCTCCATCTCCATCCAGGCCGAGACCCAGGCGGGGATGAACGGCGACTTCCCCGAGCCGGTCGCGGGCGTGACCCAGATGCTCTACGACGTGCCGAACATGGCGGTCTCGCACGAACTCGCGCGGACCCACGCGGGCGAGGGGATCATGATGCGCGCCCCCGGCGAGGCGAGCGGGTCCTTCGCCCTGGAGAGCGCGGTGGACGAACTCGCCGTCGCTGCCGGGCTCGACCCCCTGGAAGTGCGGCTGCGGAACTACGCCGAGACGGACCCCAAGAGCGGCCTCCCCTACAGCAGCAAGCTCCTGCGCGAGTGCTACCGGCAGGGCGCCGACCTCTTCGGCTGGGAGCGGCGTACCCCCGAGCCGGGCTCCATGCGCGACGGCGACACGCTGATCGGCTGGGGGATGGCGACGGTGACCTACCCCGTCTACGCCAGCGCCGCGACCGCCCGCGCCCGCATCTTCGACGATGGCCGCGCGGAGATCGAGGCGGGCTCGCAGGACATCGGGACCGGCACCTACACCATCCTGACTCAGATCGCCGCCGACGGCTTCGGGATGGAGGCCGGGAGCGTGAAGGTCCTGCTGGGCGACACCAACTACCCCAAGAACGCCTACTCGGGCGGCTCGCGCACGGCGGCCAGCGTGGGCGACGTGGTGATGGCGGCCTCGCAGGGGGCGCGGCAGGAACTCGCCCTGATCGCGGTGCAGGACGAGGAGTCGCCGCTGCACGGGCTGAACCCCCTCGACCTCGACGCCCGGGAGGGGCGCCTGTTCAAGCGGGACGAGCCCTCGCGCGGGGAGACCTTTCAGGACATCCTGACGCGCGCGGGCCGCAACCACGTCGAGGTCTACCGCGAGGTGCTGCCGGTGGGCGGTGACCCGAAGAGCCTCGACCAGATGATGGGGGCCAAGAACGCCTCGACGGAGGCGGACGCGGCGGGGTACGCCCGGCATTCCTTCGGGGCGGCCTTCGTGGAGGTGCGGGTGGACCCCGACCTGATGACGCCGCGGGTGTCCCGCATCGTGGGCGTCTTCGACATCGGGCGGGTGCTCAACCGCAAGACGGCGGAGAGCCAACTCATCGGCGGGATGATCTGGGGCGTCGGGATGGCGTTGCACGAGCAGACGGACGTGGACCCGGGAACGGGGCTGGTGCTGAACGCCGACCTCGCCGAGTACCAGCTTCCCGTCAACGCGGACATCGGCGCGGTGGAGGTTCATGTGCTCGACGTGCCCGACCCCCACGCGAGCCGCCTCGGGGCGCGGGGCGCGGGCGAACTCGGCATCGTGGGGCTGGCAGCGGCGGTGGCGAACGCGGTCTACCACGCGACGGGAAAACGGGTCCGGGACCTGCCGATCACCATCGACAAGTTGTGTTGAGTCCGGGAACGGTACGCGGGAAGACAGAGGCGCCCTGTCGGGGCGCACCACACTGGACAGCAGAAAGGAACCGCCCATGACCGAGCCTGATCCCATTCCTGATCCCACGATCCAGTCCAGACGCAGGGTTCTTGGCAAGCTCGGCGGGCTGGCCGCGGCGCTCACCATCCCGACGGCCCTCGCGCGGCAGAACAGCAACCTGGGGAGCAGCGGGCGCATCCCCGCGCAGTCGGTGAAGCGCAACCCGGTCACCCAGTACCCCAAGCCGCCCTTCCCCAAGCAGACGCAGCCCTGGCCGGGGTTGGCGAGCAAGATGGTTCCTCGTCCTGACCACGGCGAGACGAGCTACCAGGGAACCGGGCGGCTGGTGGGCCGCAAGGCGCTCATCACCGGCGGCGACTCGGGCATCGGGCGCGCGGTGGCGATTGCCTACGCCCGTGAGGGCGCCGACGTGGCGATCAACTACCTGCCCGCCGAGGAGAGTGACGCCCGCGAGGTCATCGCCCTGATCCGGGCGGCGGGGCGCAAGGCCGTCGCCATTCCCGGCGATCTCCGCAGCGAGGCCTTTTGTCAGGAACTCGTCGCGCGGGCGGTCCGCGAACTCGGCGGCCTCGACATCCTGGTGAGCAACGCGGCGCGGCAGCATCAGGTGCCCTCCATCGAGGACCTGACGACCGAGCTGTTCGACTGGACGATGAAGACCAACCTCTACGCGATGTTCTGGATCACCAAGGCGGCCATGCCGCACTTCCAGCCGGGGGCGAGCATCATCGTCACGGCGTCCGAGCAGGCCTACGACCCTTCCCCGAACCTGCTCGACTACGCGCAGACGAAAGCCGCGCAGGTGGCCTTTACCAAGCTGCTCTCCAAGCAGGTCATCCACAAGGGCATCCGGGTGAACGCCGTGGCGCCGGGGCCGATCTGGACGCCGCTCCAGCCCAGCGGCGGCCAGGACCCGAACAAGCTGCCGCAGTTCGGGGCGAACACGCCGATCATGCGCCCCGGGCAGCCCGCCGAGCTGGCGGCGGCCTACGTGACGCTGGCCTCGCAGGAGTCGAGCTACGCCACCGGGCAGGTCTACGGGGTCAACGGCGGCAACGCCCAGCCGTGACGGCGCGGGGGTGAGGCTGGCGGCGCGTCAAGCGAATTTGACGCGCCGCCTCTCTGGCCTGTGCCACGTCCTGTTCCGCATGAAGCGCGGGGGCCCTCTTCTTTCCTGGCGAACGGGGGACGGCCAGAGGACGGACGGCGGCTCTGCGCCTGCTGACGATGCCGAGGTCAGCCTGAAGCGCCGGTGGGGGAAGAATGAGCTAAGCGACATTTTCACCAGAAGCTCCAGGCAACGGCGGATCAACGGGGGCAGGAGGCAAGGGGATGACCAGCGAAACGCGCAACAGCATCAACGACATCTGGGGTGAGCGCACCCCGTACGGCCCCGGGCAGGACTGGCCGGTCCGGGTCGACGAGCGGGTGTCCGGGGCGCCCGAGCGGTGGGTCCGGGGAACGTGCGTGCTGTGCTCCAACGGCTGCGGCCTCGACATCGGCGTGAAGGACGGCAAGATCGTCGGCGTGCGCGGGCTCGCCACCGACGTCACCAACAAGGGCCGCCTGGGACCCAAGGGCCTGCACGGCTGGGTGGCGAACGACAGCCCCGACCGGCTGCAAAGGCCGTTGATCCGCAAGGGGGGCCGGTTGCAGGAGGCGAGCTGGGACGAGGCGATGGACCTCATCGTGCAGAAGTCGAGGGAGATCGTCGGGAGACACACCTCGGGGGCCATCGGCTTCTACACGTCGGGGCAGCTCTTCTTAGAGGAGTACTACACCCTGAGCGTCATCGGGAAGGGTGGCCTCGGCACGCCGCACATGGACGGCAACACCCGGCTGTGTACGGCGACCTCCGCCGCCGCCCTCAAGGAATCCTTCGGGTGCGACGGTCAGCCCGGCAGCTACGAGGACCTCGACGTGACCGACACCATCCTGCACGTCGGGCACAACATCGCCTCGCAGCAAACGGTGTTGTGGACGCGTATTCTCGACCGCCTTGCCGGGACGAATCCGCCCAAGATCATCGTGATCGACCCCCGGCGCACCTTTACCGCCGAGCAGGCCACCGTGCACCTCGCCCCGAGAGTCGGGACGAACGTGGCGGTGCTCAACGGGTTGCTCCACCTGATCACCCGGGCGGGCAAGACCGACCCCGCCTTCCTGGAGGCGCACACCGTCGGGTACGGCGAGCTGAGGAAGACGGTGGAGAAGTACACGCCCGAGTACGTCGAGGAGCTCTCCGGGGTGCCCGCCGCCGATCTCAGGGCCGCCGGGGAGCTGCTGGCGAACACGGAGACCCTGGTCTCCACCCTCCTGCAAGGGGTGTACCAGTCGATGCAGGCGACCGCCGCCGCCGTGCAGGTGAACAACATCCACCTGATCCGCGGGCTGATCGGGAAACCCGGCAGCGGCATCCTCCAGATGAACGGGCAGCCCACCGCGCAGAACACCCGCGAGACCGGCGCGGACGGCGACCTGCCGGGCTTTCGCAACTGGGGCAACCCGGAGCATATCCAACAACTTGCCACGCTCTGGAACGTCCCCTTCAACAGGATTCCGCACTGGAGCCCGCCCACCCACGCCATGCAGATCTTCCGCTATTGCGAGCAGGGCAGTATCAAGCTGCTGTGGATCAGCGCGACCAACCCGGCGGTCTCCCTGCCGGACCTCGGGCGCGTCCGCACCATCCTTGAACAAAAAGGCCTCTTCGTGATCGTGCAGGACGCCTTCATGACGGAAACGGCGCGCTATGCCGACGTGGTGCTGCCCGCCGCGATCTGGGGCGAGAAGACCGGCACCTTCACGAACGTCAGCCGGACCGTGCATATCTCGTGCCAAGCCGTCGAGCCGCCCGGCGAGGCCAGGAGCGACCTCGACATCTTCCTCGACTACGCGCGGCGCATGGACTTCCGCGATCAGGACGGGCAGCCCCTGGTGAAGTGGCATGACCCGGAGAGTGCGTTCGAGGCTTGGAAGGAATGCACGCGCGGTCGGCCCTGCGACTACACCGGCCTGACCTACGGGCAACTGCTCTCCGGCAGCGGGATTCCCTGGCCGGTGAACGAGGCGCACCCGGACGGCACCGTGCGGCTCTATACCGACCACCAGTTCCCCACGGGCGCGGACTACGCCGAGACCTACGGGCAGGACTTCGACACCGGGGCCGCCGTCACCGCGCAGGAGTACAGGGCGAACGACCCGAACGGAAAGGCCCTGATCAAGGCGAGCGAGTACCGCGAGCCGCACGAGGTGCCCGACGACGAGTACCCCCTGTGGCTCACCACCGGGCGGCAGGTGTACCACTTCCACACCCGGACCAAGACGGGCCGCTCGAAAGCCTTGCAGGACGCGGCACCAGACGCCTTCGTGCAGCTCTCCGCCGAGGACGCCGCAAGATACGGCATCGAACATGACGACTGGACTCTGGTGGAGTCGCGGCGCGGGTTCGTGATCGAGCGGGCGCTGATCGGCAACATCGAGCCGGGCCTGGTCTTCATTCCCTGGCACTACGGCTACTGGGACGATCCCGGCCGCCCGCGCGCCGCGAACGAACTCACCCTGACCGAGTGGGACCCCGTGAGCAAGCAGCCGCACTTCAAGTACGCCGCGGTGCGCATCAGCAGGTACGGCGCGGACGCCCTGCCGAAACCGGGGCTGCTGGGCCGCGTGGTAGAGGCCGTGCAGAACCTGGTGTCGGGAGAGAAGGAAGCGCCCGTCTCCGGCCCGAAGTCGGGGAGCCCGCAGCCCAGGACCACGCCAAGGGTGGAGGGCTGAAGATGCACGTCGGAAACTATCTCGGTCTGGTACACGGCAGCGAGAAGCGGCTGGTGGACGCCCTGACGAGGGTCGCCGAGCACCATGGGGACGAACCGGACATCGAGGAGACGTGCCGACTCCTCGCGTCGTGGTCGAGGGGACACATCGAGCACCTGAAGCCGCTGGTGCAGAAGTACAGCGAGGGCAAAAATCCCGAGCCCGCCGCGCTCGAAAAGGCCCTCTTTCATGGCCCGCGTCAGGGCAGCCTGGCGCTGTTGCGTGACCTGCACGACCTGTGGCTGCTCGCGAACGAGGTGCACCTCTGCTGGACGGTGCTCGAACAGGCCGCCCAGGCCCTCCGGGACGACGACCTGGAGCAGGTCTGCCAGGAATGCGGCAAGGACACCAGGCGGCAGATCGCCTTTTTCCTGACCCGCATCAAGCAGGCGGCGCCGCAGGCCCTGGTCGTGGCCTCCTGAGGCCGGGAACAGACTGGAAGAGCGTCCCGGGAGGGTGTCCCCTCGCCCAGCAGACACCCGGGTTGGAACAGGGGGAGCTGGCCGAGGAACGCACCAGGATCTCGCCCACGGTGGCGCACGAAACGGTCCACCGGGAGGGCGAGGGGGAGTTGAGACGCTCCGGCTCGGTCCCAGGTGGTCGGGTCTCGCATCAGACGAGGTGGCCTGCATGACCTCCAACCCCTCACCCTGCCCGGCGGAGAACAGGGCGGTGGGGAACATCTGGGCCGCCTGGGGCGGCATCAACGGCATTGAGCTCACCCTGCCCCTGCTGCCGACCCAGGGCGTCCTGGACCGGAGCCCGAGGCTGGAGAACCCGGTCGCACTGCTCTCCGCCCGGTCCATCTCGAACCTCTCGCCGGGGGGAACGAGCCGCCCGTCCACCGTCGCGCCCAGCAGGGCCCGGTGCCCGTCCACCCCGGTACCCTGGTCGTGCAGGCGCATGATCGGTTGGAAGACCGAGAACAGACCCGGACCGCGGAGCAGGTCGAGGAGCCGGGTGCGGCGCTCGCGGGCGACGAGGGCCGGGAAGGAGGCGGTCTCGAAAAGGTCGGCCAGGGGTGCGGGACGGTCCTGGGGCTGGAACAGCACCCGCAGACCACGCGGCTCGGGGCCGGTCGGCAGGCGTTCGGGTGGGGAGAACAGCGGCGCCAGACTGCCGGGTGGAACCTCGATGCCAACGGGGCCGCGCTGCTGGCTGTGACGCCCGTTGGAGCGGGCGAGCCAGCGCCCCCTGGTCCGCCTCGAAGGAGGGCTCTCCGGCTCGCTCCACAGTCGGAAACGTGGGGAAACACGGGAGAAGGGTGTGGGTCGAGGGCCGACCCGGCGAGGGCGCCACCTTCCTCAGCCTCCCACGTCGACCCGCCCTGCTCATGAAGTCGAGAACCGAACAGTCATTTCTTTAGAAAGCCTTAAACTGATGGGGTGTCCGAGTCGTCCCTCGTGAGCCCCCCGTTCGCGCTCCTCGACGCCTTGACGGCGCCCGCCTGGGCCACGGACGCCGGGGGAAACCTCGTCTTCGTGAACCGCGCCTTTGCCCGGTACAGCGGCGTGTCCACCGACGGTGCAGGCGGTCTGTTCGCCGAGGTGCTGCATCCGGGGGACCGGGAGGACGCCCTGGCGAGCTGGCAACGGTCCTGGCTGGAGGGCACGCCCTGCGAGCACGAGGCCCGGCTGCGGGGACGGGACGGCAGCTACCGCTGGTTCTGCGTGCAGGGTCAGAGCGCCTCGGTGGGGACGGAAGTCTCCTGGGTAGCGGTCGCGCACGACATCCACGCCCTCAAGCGTGTCGAGGCACGCGCCGTCCAGGTGCAGGAGGTCACGGCCACCCTCGCCGGGGCCCATGACGTGTCCGGTGTCCTGGGGGCCCTGCCCCTCTGCGCGCGGGTGCTCGACGCCCCGCGCGCCAGCGTCACGGTGCTGCGCGCGGGGGGCCGTGAGCTGCACCTGATCGGCGCCCACGGCTACCCCGAGGAGGGCCTGCGGGCCTTCCGGGTGCTGCCCGCCCACCTGTCCGTTCCCGCCGCGGACGTGTTGCGCGGCGGGGAGCCCCTGATCCTGCCCTACGAGCGCTTCGCCTCGCAGTATCCGCATCTGGTGGGAAGGCAGGACACCCCCTCCGGCACCCTGGCCCTGTTGCCCCTGATCACAGATGGCCGGGCCGTCGGGGTGCTCACGCTGGGGTTCGTGGAGGCCCGGGAGGTGGACGGGGCCGAGCGCCGCTTCATGCTGACCCTCGCGGGCGTGCTCGCGCAGGCCCTGGAACGCGCGCGCCTCTTCGAGGAGGAACGGGTGACCCGCCTCCGGGCCCGCGCCCTGCTCGACGCCGCCCCACAACTGATGTGGACCTCGCGCCCGGTGGACACCCTGGTCCAGTTCAACCACACCTGGGCCGAGTACACCGGCCTCGGGGAGAGGCTGGAGCAAGACGCCTGGGAGCAGGTGATTCACCCGGGAGATCTGCCTGCCCTGCGGGCAGCGCGTCAGCAGGGCCTGTCGAGGGGTCAGACGTACACCTGCGAGGTGCGCCTTCGGCGCCGCGACGGGGCCTACCGCTGGCACCACGTTCAGGTGCGCCCCCTGGCGGACGGCGAGTGGCTGGGCAGCGCGACGGACGTGCACGACCGTCAGGAGACCCAACTCGCCCTGGCCGGAAGCGAGGCACGCTTCCGCGAACTCGCCGACCACATGAGCCAGTTCGCCTGGACGACCGACGCCTCGGGCGCGATCACCTGGTACAACCGGCGCTGGTACGACTACACCGGCACCACGCTCGACGAGATGCAGGGGTGGGGCTGGACGCGGGTGCACCACCCCGACCACGTGGACCGGGTGGTGGAGAAATTCAGCCGCGCCGTCGAGATGGGGGACGTGTGGGAGGACACCTTCCCGCTGCGGGGCAAAGGCGGCGGGTACCGCTGGTTCCTGTCGCGGGCGGTGCCGATCCGGGACGAGGGTGGGCGGGTCGTGCGCTGGTTCGGCACCAACACCGACGTGACCGAGCAGCGCGAGGCCCAGGCGCGGCTGCGGGACCTGAACGCCTCGCTGGAAGCGCGGGTCACGGCGCGCACGGCGGAGTTGCAGCGCAGCAACGAGCGCCTGCAACGCAGCAACGCCGAGCTGGAACGCTTCGCGTACGTCGCCTCGCATGACCTGCAAGAGCCGATCCGCACGGTCTCCAGCTTCGCGGGCCTGCTCCTGAAGAAGTACGAGGCGCACCTCGACGACAAGGGCCGCCTTTACCTGAACATGCTCCTCAAGGGGACGGGCCGCATGAAGACGCTGGTGGACGACCTGCTCACCTTCTCCCGCCTCTCGGGGGATCAGGTGCCGCTCCGGCCGCTGGACCTGGAGGTGCCGTTCGCCGACGCCCTGTCCCGCCTGCACATCCGGGTGAGCGCCACGGGCGCGCGGGTCACCCACGACCCGCTGCCGACGGTGCTGGGAGACGGGCCGCAACTCGCGCAGCTCTTCCAGAACCTGCTCGGGAACGCCCTGAAGTTCACGCGCCCGGACGTGCGGCCCGAGGTGCACGTGGGCGTGGGGCGCGAGGGGGAGGTCTGGCACATCCGGGTCACGGACAACGGCATCGGAATTGAGCCCGAATACCTGGAGCGCATCTTCGTGATGTTCCAGCGGCTGCATTCCAGGGAGCAGTACGAGGGCACGGGCCTGGGGCTCTCGATCTGCCAGAAGACCGTGGAGGGACATGGGGGCCGCCTCTGGGTTGAGTCCGTCCCGGGACAGGGGAGCACCTTCCACTTCACCCTGCGCGCCGCCGGGGGCCGACCTTGCGGTGGGGAAGCGCCCCCTCTTTCACCAGCTTGACGAGGGAGGGACGACTGACGCCCAGCAGGTCGGCGGCCTGTTGGGTGGTCATCTCCGGGTCGAGGGTCACAACTTGCACGGCCTTGCCTGCGGCGAGTTGACCGAGGATCCCCGCGAGCCGAGCAGGGACCTGCCCAGCCTGGGGCTGGAGCTGTTCGAGCCGGACCCGGGCGGCCTCGGTGTCCGAGGGGCTGGGCAGGAAGGGCGTGGTCATGAACGGACCTCCTCGACCCCCTGATCGGCCCGGTGGTCTGTCGCTGCTCCCCCGAGGGGGTGGTTGACACCCTCGCCAAGAGCCGGGGTGCGGTCAGGGTGGGCATACTGGGCTCGGTCCTGGCGGTGGCCGAACTGGGGATGGTGACCTGGATGGGGCGGCGCATCACTCGCCCCCTGAACTGGACCGCGCCGGGCTGCACCGGGCCGGCACTCGTCCTCGTCCTGGTGATGGAGCTGGGCTTCGGGCCGCTGAACGTGATGGTGGGGACGCTGTTTGATCCGGCTGAGGTCGCTGGCGTGCTCGACCCGACCACCGTCAGGCGGCAGGACGCGGGGTCAGATGTGATCCGCGCCCACCTCAGCCCCCTCCACCCATCCCTTGCCCGGCCTGATCAGAATTTTTTTGACATCCCAGAATAATTTTGCCACTGTGACGGCACTCCACTCACGATCCTGCGCCGGCAGGTGGACTGGAGGTGCGCCTGCAACTCGGCTCCCGAATTCGCGCCCGCCGCCGTCAACTCTCGCTCACGCTGAGGGCCGTGAGTGAGTCCAGCGGTCTGTCGGTCCCGTATCTCTCCCAGCTCGAACGCAATCAGGCGAACCCCACGGTCACGTCTCTCGCGGGCATCGCCCGGGCCCTCGGGGTCAGCCTGAATTTCTTCATCCCCGAGCCGGAGCACCACGCCGTGGTGGTGCGCGCGAGCGACAACCACTCCCTGAGCGTCCGCGAGCTGCCCTTTCGCATCAAGAGCCTGGCCGGGGGTGGGGAGGGTCTGAGGATGGAACCGCTCCTCACTCATGTGGAGCCGCACTTCACCTCTCCCCCTGCCACGCACCTCGGCGAGGAGTTTCTCTACGTCCTGCGCGGGGAACTGCGGCTCCAGGTCGGTGAGGAGGGTCACCTCCTGGGCGCCGGAGACAGTGCCCAGCACACCAGCACCACCCCGCACGCCTGGGAGAACCCGGGCGAGACGGAGACCCTGATCCTGTGGGTCGGCACCCCCAAATTGCTGTGACCTGACTGCGGTTTATGCGTCCTGGAGGGTTCATGGAAAGGCTCGACGTTCATGACGGCCAACGCCGCTTTCAGGCCCTGCCCGCCTCGGTGAGGCACCTCCGAACGGTCCCGCCGGAGACCCAGCACGCGGAGGACGAACTCTCCTTTATCCACAGCGGCGTGATGCGGGCCGTCAGCGGCGACCGTGAGTTCCTGATCCAGGCCGGGGACGTGACCTTCATTCCCGCCGGGGAACGACACCGCGCCGTCGTGCTGGAGGACATCACGCTGAGTTACGTGCTGCTGGAGCGCCGGTGAGTGTCGGCGACCCGCTGGACGGCGAGCCCGAATGGGCTGACCTGGACCTTCACGCTCCGGAACGGCGTGCGCTTTCACAACGGCCGCGCGCTGGAGGCGAGCGACGTGGTGTATTCCCTGGGCCGAATCAAGAACCCGGCCACGAAATCCCCGCGCGGCGGCGACTTCGAACTCGTGAAGTCGGTGACCGCGCCCAGCAGGAACACGGTCGTCGTCACGCTCAGCAAGCCCTTTTCCCCGCTCCTGAGCAAACTCGCCTTCAGCCTGAACGTCATCGTGCCGAGGGAGGCGGCGGCCACGCTGAACACCAGGCCCGTCGGGACGTGTCCTTTCACCTTCGTGGAGGACGTGCCGCAGACGCGCATGGTGCCGAGAAAAAACCCCACCTTCTGGGGCCGGGACGCGAGGGGCAACCGGCTCCCCTACCTGAACGGCATCACCTACACCTACCTCCCCGACCCCACGGCGCGGGTCACGGCCCTGCGGACGAACACGGTCGACTGGATCGAGTACGTGCCCGCCACGGACATCAAGACGCTCCAGGCCAACCCGCAGGTGAGCGTGCTGGGCGGGCCGAGCGCGAACTACCGGGCGCTGTTTTTCAATGTGGCGCAAAAGTTCCTCGACGACCCGCGGGTGCGCCGGGCCATCTCCTACGCCGTCAACAACCAGGAGATCGTGGACGTGGCCCTGCTGGGCACGGGCGGGCTCCCCTCGCGCGGCACTCCGCTGCCGAACGGCAGCTACTACGCCGCACCGGACGCCAGCTACGGCAAACCCGACCTGGAACGGGCCCGGGCCCTGCTGCGCGAGGCGGGCTACGGAAGCGGCTTCACGCTCGACCTCAAGGTCACGAGCACCTACGACTTCCTGCGCACGCCCGCCGAGATCATCCAAGCGCAGCTCGCGCCCCTGGGGATCAGGGTCAACATCACGGCGCTCGAGTGGAGCGTGTACCTGCCGGACATCCTGAAGAAAAACTACACGGCCACCATCCTGGGCGAGAGCGGACAGGGCGACCCGGACGATTACCTGTACACGCCGTTCGCGTCGGACAGCGGTGGGAACCTCACGAACTTCAAGGACGCCGGGCTGGACCGGCTGCTCGATCAGGGGCGACAGACCAGCGGGGCGGCGGCCAGAAAAGCCATCTACGCGCAGGTGCAGCGTCGGCTGGTCGACCTCAGCCCGATGGTCTTCCTGTACTCCAGCACCCAGTACGAGGCGGCGAGCCGCCGGGTGCAGGGGTACTAGCACTTCCCGAACACCAGCTACCTGGGCTTCAGAACCACCTGGCTCAGGTGAGGCCCGCCGCCGGGCGTTCTTCAGGTCTCCCCTCCTCACCCGCGATGTGCAGGAGCTGGCCCGGGTCGAGGGCCTCCCGCAGTCGCCGAACCTGCTCACCCAGCCGGCCGCCCGGTCCCCAGGGCTCCTCAATGTCGCTGACCTGGCCCGGGCCAGCGGCCTGCCACAGACCACCCTGAGGCGCCATGAGCCTGACGATTCCAGCCTCGGCCGGCAACCAGGGCAAACGGCTCTCACCAAGGCCCCGACAGTCAACTGGTGGTCACTGGGCTGAGCACCCACCTGCTGGGACAGGATGTCAGGGCGGTCGCCGAAGTCCCGGGCCGAGGCCCGCGCAGAGGCGACACCCCTCTCCCAGGCACCTTTTGTCCAGTGGAATCCAGCGCCGAGCATCCCGTCGTCATCCCGCCGGCCGGTGAGCCTCGTCACTTCCGGCCAATCCGCCCGCGCGCCCTGGACCTGCTGAGGCTTCAGATCAGTCCCCGCGCAGGAGGTGTCCGGCGGGGCGGGTCGCCGCGCTCGATGCGCCGAAGTGGGAGGCGTTCTTCTGCCCGTCTCAAGCGGGAAGGGGTCGCGGACCCGGTAGACGAGACGCGGCGGCAGGTCAGGTCGGCCCATTCCGCTCCTTGAAGCTGTTCGACAACACGGACCGTCGGCACTCGCCGCTGGGCCCCTCAGCCCCACCGGGTTCGAGCAGGCGTCGCGGGCCGCTCAACTCCCGGTCCACCGGGGCGGGTCAACTGTGCGAACAGCCTTCCCCGGTCTCCCCTCCCCTGCCGATGTCCCCCTTCCTTACAGGTCGGTCCACTGAGACCAGCACTTCCAGGACCCCAGAGCCGCCGGAACAAGCGGGCGTGAATGATGAATCTCTTTGTTTGATTGTTTTACTACTTTGATACGAAACATCATCAGCGGGCGGGGCCGTCGTGTCCAGCACGGCGTTTTACCGGGATTTCCCCCCTTTCGTAACGGGAAAATCCCCCATTCATACCGGTATCGTTCCCCTTTTTCCCCCCATTCATGACGGGGTAATAGCTCCATTTCCCCCCATTCATAACGGTCCATTTCCCCCATTCGTAACGGGTCCATTTCCCCCATTCGTAACGGCTCAGGCCTCCCAAATCCCCCATTGATAACGGGACCCACACCCAGCTTCCCCCCATTCGCAACGGGGTGTGGAAGGAAACAGCACAAACGACGTTCTGGCGCGGACAAAAAGGCAAAATCCCCCATTCGGAACGGGGTGGGGTCCGCGCTCTTCCCCCATTCACAACGGTGTGGCGAAGGACCCTGGTGGGGGCTACACTAAGACGTTCTGGAGGATGCGTGGTCAAGCAGCCCGAGCAGGAGATGATGCTTCGCGAGGACCTCAACGTGGGGCAACTCGGGCTGATCTCGATTCAGCGCAAGATCGCGCCGGACTACGCCTCCTGGAAGGTGGCCTTCGAACGGGCTGGGGTTCCGGGAGAGATCGAGTGCAACGGCGCGCAGAAGTATGGGGTGCCCCACGGCATCGACAACGACTCCTACCTGGCGTTGCAGGAGCTCTACATTGAACACGGTTGCCCGGAAGACGGGCGCTTCGGCTTCACGATGTACCGGTTGCTGCAAATGTGCGGGTTGGACGACAGCGGCGCCAACCGCCGGATGATGCGCGAGAGCCTGGAGCGGCTCAGTGCCACGCAGTACTGGATCAGCGGCGCCTGGCGCAGCCACGAGGACGACGACTGGGTTACGGCCGGGTTCCGGCTGATCGAGAAGCTGGTATTCACCCGGGCCCGCCGGGACACCGAGGGGGCCAAGCTGATCGCGGTCACCCTGCCGCGAGAACTCACGCGCAATATCCGCAACGGGTATTTCAAACCCGTAAGCAGCACCCTGCTGCGGCAGCTCGGGCAGCCGGCGCGCGCCGCGTACCGGGTGCTCGACGCCTTGCGGCACGATCCCGTCCAGCACCAGTCGCGCGCCGCGAGTTTCCAGATCAACCTGATGGAGCTCGCCCAGCGCTGCGGGATCGCCAGCGACAAGCCGGACAAGATTCGCCGCACGCTCGAGCCCATTCACGACGACCTCCTAGGCGCCAAGTACCTGCGCGAGGTCTCGATCACCGGGCGGGGAAAGAAACAGGTGGTGAGCTACGTGTTCGGGCAGGCCGTCCCGGAGCCCGATGCCGAACTCGTCGCGCTGCTCGTCGCCATGAGGGTACCCATCGTGGCGGCCAAGAAGGTGGCGCTCGACTATCCGGAGCACGTGCGTGACGGGGTCAGACAGGCGCGGGCGATCGTGGAGCGCGGCTACGCGCCGCAGAATTACGTCGGCTTCGTGCTCGACGTGGTGCGCTCGTATGGCAACGGCAAGTACGCGTGGCCCGAGGGCACCCAGGCGCCGAGGGTGGTGGAGGAGGGCCGCGAGCGCGCACAGGTGCGGGTCAGACAGGATATGCGGGCGCCGGATGAGGTCATGCGCGCGCCCTCCGCCGAGGACCTCGCGCGGACCCTCGCGTTTCTGCTGATGGGTGAGGGGGTGCGCAAGGAGGACCTCGCGCGCCTGCCGCTGGTCACCCTGCAAGACCTGCACGCCCGGTTGCTGGGCCGCCCTCAGGAAGACCGGGCGGAGACCGCCCGGCAGGTCAAGACCCTCCTGGACGCCCGCCCCTAGCCTGCCGTTACGAATGGGGGAAGGCCCGCGGGACCGACTCCCGGCGGGGTAGCATGGCCCCAGCTATGAAGGTCATCACGTTTTTCAACCATGCGGGCGGCGTGGGCAAGACCAGCAGCGTGCGCGACATCGGGTTCACGCTGGCTCAGCTCGGCCACCGCGTGCTCCTGATCGACGCTGACCCGCAGGCCAACCTCACCGACTGGCTGGGTGTGCGCAGGATCGACCGGGATGGCGTCTCCCGTGACGTCGAACTTGGCGACACGCTGTACCCGGCCGTGCTCGGGGACGACGATGCGGAGTACGCGTTGCCCGAACCCGTGCGTGCGCACGGTCTCGACCTGATCCCCGGCCACCTGGACGTCGCCACCATCGAGCCGGTCTTGCCGGGGCAGTTGATGGGCGTGCTGCGCCTCAAGGAGGCCCTGCGATCCCTGACGGGACGGTACGACTTCGTGCTGATCGATCCACCCCCGAGCCTGGGTCAGCTCAGCGCGCTCGCGGTGATCGCCGCCCGCTACGTGGTGGTGCCGGTCCCCGCGAGCGGCAAGGGGCTCAAGGGCCTCCAGACGGTGGTCCAGATGCTGGCGCGCTTCCGCAAGGCCAACCCGGAGCTGACCCTCGCCATGATCCTGGTGACGCAGTACAACGACACGACCAACCACAGCCGGGAGAGCCTGGCTCAACTGCGGGCGGGCTTCGGCCACCTCGCGCCCATCAGCGCGCCCCTGGCGTATCGGCCCGCCCTGTACCCGGATTCGCAACTGCACGGGGAGCCGCTGCCCGCCTACTCCCACCGCAGCCCGGCGGTGGGGGAAATCATGCTGGCGACCGAACAACTCCTCGCGGCCCTGGGGGTGAGCGCCCATGCCTAGGACCGCCAGGAGGAGCCGGGCCGACGCCTTCGGCTCGCTGCTCGGCGCGGTGGAGGACCGGTCGCCCGCCGTGCAGCCGGTCGCCCTGGACTGGATCACCCTGCGCTCCGGCCAACCGCGACGCTTCTTCGATGAGACGTCGCTGGCCTCCCTGGCACAGAGCGTGCGTGAACAGGGAGTCCTCCAGCCGGTGCTGCTGCGCGAGGTGGACGGGGCGTACGAGTTGATTGCGGGGGAACGGCGGGTCCGCGCCGCCCGGCTGGCGGGGTTGACCGAGATCCCCGCGACCGTGCGGCAGGTCTCGGACGAGGAAGCCGACCTGATGGCGGCGTTGGAGAACTTGCAGCGGGAAGACCTCAATCCGCTGGATGAGGTCGAGGCGACCCTCACCATCGTTTCACGACAGCTCGGGGTCACGGTGGATGGAGTCTTGCCCCTGCTGCACGCCCAGCGCCGGGCGCCCCAGCCCGAGGTGGTGGCGCAACTGGACCAGGTCTTCGCGCGGCTCGGCCGGAGTTCCTGGCGCTCCTTCGCCTCCAACAAGGCGGGCGTGCTCCGTTTTCCCGCGGAGCTGCTCGACCTGATGCGGCAGGGGAAGTTGGAGTACACCCGGGCGGCGGCGCTGGCCCGTCTCAAGGACCGGCAGCTTCGCGAGACCCTTACACAGCGGACCCTGGATGAGGACCTCGGTGTCCGTGAAATCACCGCCGCCGCGCGACCAGCCCCCGTAGAAAAGGACCAGCTTGACCGCGTGCGGAGCCTGCTCGATCAGCGGACGATGGCCCGCCTCGGCGAGGAGCAACGCAACCAGGTGCGGCACCTGCTCTCCGAACTGGAGGGGGTGTTCACTGGACAACAGGGCAAAAAGGCGAGGCGCTCTTAACGTTAAGAGCAACGGGGAGGTGCGGCCGTTCGGGGCGGTAGCGCCCCTGCTGGTCCGTCCGGGCGAGGACACTCATGTCGAAGTCCCCGCAGCGTTGCGCACCACGCCCGTCATGATCCACGGCGTGGGCTTGGCCGGAGCAGGGGCGGACTGCGCCGCGGCAAGGGGCGGGAGGACGAGGAGGGTGAGGGCCGGGGAGGATGGCCTGAAGCGAGGGGCAACGGGCATCCAGACCTCCGGAGCCGACCGCTTCCGCTCCCGGCCCCGCGTCTGCTCCCTTCACCGAGACCCCAAGGAGCCCAGGATGTTCGGGCGTATGTTGGTGCCGCTGGATTTCTCGACCCCGCCACCCACGTCCTCGACACGGCCCGCACCCACTTCCCGGGGGCCCACCGCCACCTGCCGTACGTGGCGGACTCCCGCCGTGACTCCGCCGCCAGCGCCCGCGACCTGCTCGACTCGGGCCGTCCAGCACACAGCGGCGCCGACCTCGCCCGGGATGAGCTGGAACGCCACCTGGAGGCGAACGAAACCAGGCAGGTGGTGACCGGTGTGCCCGCCGAAGAAATTCTGGGGGCGGACCTGATCGTGATGGGGACGCACGGGCGGCGTGGCCTGGCACACCTGGTGCTGGGCTCGGTGGCGGAGGCGGTCGTGCGCGGGGCGACGGTGCCGGTCATGACGGTGCGGGTGGTGCAGGCCACCGCGAGGACCGAGGAGCCGACCGAGCGCACCCTGCCCCTGCAACCGTCCCCCAGTGGCGGGTGAACCCTGGACACGCTCGATGGGCTTCTGGGCGCCGCAGCCCAGGGCACGCCGTCCGCCTCCCCCGGGGCGAGTCCTTAAAGGGGCCACCCGCGGGCTCCGTGCGCCCTCGGAGGTATTCCCTATCCTGACGGCGTGATGGGAGACGGTCCCGCCAGGCGTTCCCCTTGGGATGGACCGGGCTGGGCTGGCCCGCCGACGTCCGGCTCAGCGCATGACCAGCACCGGGGCTCTTTTCGGCGCGCCCTGCGGGTCTTGCGCGAGGCTTGCGCGCGGAGCCCCTGACCCAGCCGCTTCCACGCGAGTGCGACCGCTATCGCCTGCATGGGCGCTCGCTCGTGCGGGTCGATGTCGCAGACGTCCTGGAGGCCTCTGACCCACCCCGCCCTTTGCGTCCTGGCCGGGCCCTGGCGACGACCTGACCTTCCTGCCGGGGGTGCGCGGCGAGTGGGCGCAGGGGGTGTGGGTGGGCGGCTGGACGACAGGTCGAGGCGGCCTCGCCGGGGGAGGCGCTGGCCCACCACCGGCGCGCCCTGCGGCTCGATCCGCCGTCCGAGGAGGCCCATCAGGCGGTTATCGCCCTGTGCCGGAGATTGGGCGACGGGCCTGGGGTCCACGCCGCCCTGCGCGACTACCGGCAGGCCTTGGGCTCATCCGCGGCCCAGCCCACCTCAAGGTTCACCGACGGACCCCGGCGCCGGATGCAGGCCAGCTTCGAGAAGGGACAGACGCTCGGCAAGACGCGGGCACAGACCGCCCGGGGGAAGGGCGCAGGCACGAAGGCCACCCCCAGCACTCGGAAGACCACCCGCCGCAAGTCACCCTCTCCCCTCCCCGTTCGAACTCGCCGACCTGCTTCATGCCGCGTACCGTCAGGACCAGGGCGGGGGCCGGTTAGCCCTGACCTCCCCACCCGGACGAAGCGGGCGGACGACCTCGGCTGTCACGATGAGACCCGCGCGGAGGTGCTGGGGGTGTGGCGGCAGCGGCTCGCATGGAACCCGGGGGGGGACCCCGAGCACCCCGAAAACGGGCTGGACGCAGAGTTCGTCGAGCCTTTCCCGAGGTGACGAGGCCGTCCCCGGCCACCTGGCGCCCCCTCCCCTGTTGCCAGAGGTCCTTGGCAGAAAGACTCCCCGGCGGGATGGGGGCCAAGCCCAGGAGGCTAAATCGGAGCAGGAGGAACCCCCAAGGTCTGGGAGAACGAGCGGCGCAGATGAGTGGACCCTGACGGTCACCATCACCCTGTCGTGCCCCCCATCCTTATCCCTGTCGCGTGGCCGTCCCGGTGCGGAATCACCGCGGGCATGGTCGCCAAGTTGGACTGGAGCGGCCACGTAAGCTGCCTTGTCTCCAATTCCCCCGAGGGAGGGGCGTGTTACGCTGCTCCTGTCACCGGGCGGCGCATTCACGACGTCGGGGCCACCCGGGTGACGGCCTGCGTTGGAGCGTTCCGGCGTCGAAAAGGAAGGGCGCGCCATGAAAACCGCAGCTCAACTGGTGCAGGAGGCCAAGCAACGTGTCCAGAGCCTGACGGCCGCCGAGGTCGCGGCCGAACTTGAGCGGGGGCAGGTGGTGCTGGTGGATCTGCGCGAGCCCGGGGAGCAGGAGCAGACGGGCGTGATTCCCGGGGCGGTCAGCGCGCCGCGCGGCATGCTGGAGTTCTGGGCCGACCCGACCAGCCCGTACCACCGTCAAGAGTTTGACCCGTCCCGGCGGATGATCCTGCATTGTGCGTCCGGTGGCCGCTCCGCCCTGGCGGCGGACCTGCTCCAACAGATGGGGTACACCGATGTGGCGCACCTGGACGGTGGGATCAAGGCGTGGACGGCAGCAGGTCTCCCCGTTCAGGTGCGCGGCGGGCAACCTTAGTCGAGGCCTGCGGCAAGGTGGCGGGGGACATCCGCCCGATGCGGCGGGGCGGGAACTCCCTGCGGGCGGTGGCCCAGACCCTCCGCGAGGAGGGCCACCGCACCCGGCCGGGTCAGGCGTGGACGGCCGTGCAGGTGAGGAACGTGCTCAGGCGTGCGGACCTTTTGCGGCCAGACGCGGGACGAAGGACAGGTCGCAAAAAGGAGGCTGGTTGGCCCGGCCCGGGGCGGTCATGCCACCGACCGGGCGCCTGCCCCGTCCGCCTCCCCTGAGGGCGAATCCTTCCATCTCGCGTCACGAGAGGCCGAGCCCACGGACGTCGAACCTCTCACTGGCCTGCTCAGACAGCATCTGGATCATCGGGTCGGCCAGCCGTTGTGCTCAACGTCCGAAGGAGGTGAAGCCCTCCCACCCTCCACCGCCAGCGCGACGACAGGTCCCGTTGACACGGCCACGACCGGCGCGCAGGCAAGCTCACCCCGAACCTGGGCCGGTCCCCTCGCCCGGGCTGACGCTTGACGGGAGAAGGGCGGGGGGCGAAGAGTGAACCTCGACATGAAACAGCTTCTTTGCCTGACCTGCCTGGGCCTTCTTGGTGCCTGTGCTCCTTCACAGACCACCACTCCAGCGGCAGCGTGGCGAACCCTCAGTCCTGACAACCTGCTGGTCATCGACACTTCGAAGGGGCGCATGCTCGTCGAGATGCATCCTGAGCTGGCCCCACAAGCGGTCGAGCGCGTCAAACGGCTCGCCCGGGAGGGGGTCTACGACGGGTTGCAGTTCCACCGCGTGATTGACCTCTTTGTCGCCCAGACGGGGAACCCGAACAACAAGGACGGCGGAACGTCCCAGTACCCGAATCTCCCCCCCGAGTTCTCTGCACGCATCCCGGACGGGACCCCCCTGACCCTCGTCAGCAGCAGCGCCGATGCCAACACGGGCTTCCTGGGAACCCTTCCGGTCCAGACGGCCTCGAACACGGAAACGAAACGGCGTGCCGTGCCCAACGTTCAGGTGTGGGGCGCCTACTGTCCTGGCGTGGCAGGGATGGGACGGGGAGAGGCCCCGGACAGCGCCAACAGCGAGATCTTCTTTATGCGCGGCGCGTCCTCACGCCGTCTGGACCTGCAATACACGGTCTGGGGCAACACCGTGATCGGACAGGAGGTTATCGGTGCTTTGAACGTGGGGGAACCGCCCGCGAGCCCGGACATCATGCGCAAGGTCCGCGTCGCCGCCGATCTTCCCGAGGCCGAACGCCCGGTCGTCGAGGCGATGGACACCACCAGTCCAGCGTTTCAGGCCATGATCAACGCGGCGCGGGCCAGCAAGGGCGCGGATTTTACCATCTGCGACCTCCAGGTCCCTACCCGGCTGCGATAACCGCTTTCCTCCATCAGGGGTTCTGGAACCTCGGGTGGGAAGACGGTGACCAAACGGAAGCTTCCTGGCCCCGCTTCCCTGTTCGGAGCAACCCGGACTCAGCCTGACTGCACGCTCGGGTTCAGGGGTCTGAACAGACAGGCCGCCCGGAGCGAGGAGGGGGTGCCCCAGCGAGCGGCCATCGCCGGTCGTCCCCACGAGGAGAGCGACCCGGTGTGGCCGGTCACCAGCGCCTCCCCGTCGCTCCCCGGTGACGGCCGGGCGTTCAGCGTCACGTCCCGGCTGGGAACACGGTCCCGGCCGGCAGCCGCCAGTGGCCTGGAGGCGCCTCCTAAAGAATGTCTCCCTGCGGCCATCCGCCGAAGTTGACGGGGCCCATCCCCCGCGCGGCCACCGGGCGCAGGAACTCGTCGAGCACGAGGGTGCGGTGGACTTCCGTAAGGTACGGGAACTCGGCGTTTTCCACCTGACTCGCCACCACATGGGCGGGGACGGCGTGGGTTCTCGCCGGGTTGCGCTCGAAGACCGTACTCAGAGGCGGCTGGAACACCGCCAGCGTCGTCAGCGCCCCGTAGTCGAAGCCCAGGCGCAGCGGAATGCCCCGGAAGTCCCGCCGGGTATTCGTCGCGTCCCACATCACCCGACGTTTCGCGCGCAGCGACGCTTTCAGCCGCTCCTTCGCCTCCTGCAAGACCCGCCCGTTCACGCTCTGGTCCGCCCGCTTCCCGGCCAGTTCCTCCCGCAGCAGGTCGAGGGACACCACGTCGTAGTCGGGCAGGTGCTCGGCCACCCAGGCGCTCTTCCCCGAGCCGCTGGGTCCGCAGGTCACCACGAGCTGGGGGAAGCCCGCCCTGGCGGCGTACCCCCGGGCGATGGCCTCGTGGGAGGTCTGGATCAGCCCCGCCTCGTAGTCGAGGATGCCCCCCTCGCGCACCAGATCCCGGTACGCCGGGGGAAAAACGGCGAGGTCCCCGTCGATGATCTCGGCCCACTCCCGGTAGGGGTCCGGGTTGTTCCAGACACCGTACTCCTCGGCGCCCAGCCGGAAAAGGTCCAGGTCCTCCAGCTTCGAGGTGCGGTCGGCGGCGAGGCGGCCCCGGGTGTCGGCGACCTCCAGCAGATAGAGCAGGGGCAGGTTTACCTGTCGGGCCAGCCGCCGGTACGCCCGCTCGCTCCCAGACTCCAGGGTGCGCCCGAGGTCATGATGGTGTCCGACGAGCGCCATGACGGCGTGGATGACCGGATACGGCAACCCCAGTTCAGGAAGTCGGTACGCCAGGTAGGAGCGGCCCCGGTCGGCGTGACGTGGGGAGATGATGCGGCTCTCCCCTGCGGCATCCTCGGCCCGCCGGGTGGTCAGCGCCTTGCCCAGGTCGTGCAACGCGGCGGCGAGGACCAGCCCCAGCCGGTCGTCCGGCCCGAGCCCTTCCCGGTCGGCGAGGTCGTAGGTCTCGGCCAGCACCAGGCCCGCGTGGGTGGCGACGTCGCCTTCCCCGTGCCACGCCGGGTCCTGGGGCGTGCGGCGCAGCTCGGCGAGCAGGGGCAGCACGTCACCCAGCGCCTCCACGAAGGCCGGGAAGTCGGGCCGTGCTCCCGCCTGAATCTGTTGCAGGAAGGGCCTCATCCCTGCCCCCTCAGCCGGTTCGAAACAACGGCCTGGTGCAGCCAGTGCTCGTCCGTCTGCACGTGATCGGCCCGCACCCACTTCGCGACGTGCGAGGCGAACTCGGCGAAGGGAAAGCCTTCCGTGGTGCGCACGACGTACCCCTCCATCTCCCGCTCGGCCACCTGGATGCCCCGGATCACCCGTTCGTCCCAGGGCCCCCGGTACAGCTCCTGCGGCGTTGGCACGTCCAATTCCCGGGCCCACGGCCGGGTCTCGTCCCAGCCGAGGCAGGTGTTGGTGTCGTCCCAGACGCTGAAGAGGGAGAAGTACGACTCCAGGTCCTCGTAGGCGAGCGAGTGCCGGGCATACAGGTTCTCCCCGCAGACCCGCCAACCTTCGGGAATCAGGTACCCGATGCGGCCCTGAAGGCCTTTCACCCAGTCGCGGGACGGGTGGGGGCAGGGGTCGAGGGAGCGGGCATGCAGGCCATCCCGGTAGAGCGTCGTGTTCTCGCCATCAAGCTTCTCGGTCACGACCACCTCCTGACCCTCGAAGCTGTGGACGTCCGCCATGCGGGTGTCGTCCTGACTCGCGCCAGGGGACCAGGGCAGGTGGGGGGTGCGGGGGTATTTGAGGCGGGTCATGAGCGGCTCCGAGTGGCAGGCTACCCGGAGAAAGCCTTGCGGCGACAGCGCCACATGGCGGAGGCGGCAAGCCGATGGCCCGCTTGCACAACGTTTCTCAACCTGAGGTCTGCCCCTCTCCCCTCTCGGTCTGGCACCTCGGGTGTGCTGGCCGTCCGAACATCTCACAGCGTCTGGGCATCCCGGGCTTCAGGGCTCCACCCCCACGCCTGGGCGGTGGGACGGCGGATGAGTCCAGGCCCAGAGACCTCAGCGCGGGCGGAAACAGTAATGCAGTAATTACACCTATACTGACTTCCTTGAATGCTGAAGACCGCGGGGCGGTGCCCACGGCCCGTGGCCTGGCTCCGGAACAACAGGTGTTCCAGTGGAATGACGGCGGGGGACTTGAGCCACTCCACCCCTTCGTCCTTCCAGGCGACTCCTCTCCGGGGCAGCGTCCAACGCCTGCCGGGTGAGACCACCCATCCCCCCGGTGTCCTCGGGCGCTCAGCCCCACCGCCAGATTCAAGCTGCTGCTCTACTTAAATACTGCAATACTTACTTGCACTGCCGCTGATTTCCGTACTTGAGTGGTACAGTGTTTGCGTGATTCAGCACTGGCCGTGTCTATCGGACCCGCGAGTGAAGACGCGGCGCATCACAGCCCACGAGGGGCCATCGACAGGGGGGGCGTGGGTGAGTGGATCGCCGGGCGTGGCCTCCCCTGGCATTCTGCCGCACTTGCAGGAGGGGTCATGAAACTCACCGTCGCCAACCTCAAGGGCGGGTCGGGCAAGACCACGACCGCCGTGTACCTGGCAAACGCCCTGGCGGCCTCGGGCCGGACCTTGCTCATCGACGCCGACCCACAGGGCTCGGCCCTGTCGTGGAGTGAGACCGCCGGGAACTTCCCCCTGCCGGTGGTGGCCGCGCCGGTGCGGGACCTCCACCGCCGGGTGCCCCAGCTCGCCGAGGGGTACGCCCACGTGGTGATCGACACCCCACCCGGGGAGCTGGCGATCACCCGCAGCGCGATGCTGGCCTCGGAGACCGTCCTCATCCCGATTCCTCCCAGCCTGATGGACCTCGACCGCCTGCGTCCCACCCTGGAGGTGCTGGCGGAGCTGGAGGGGCTGCACGAGCCGCAGGTGCTGTGCTTACTCACCCGCGTGCGCCGGGGGACCCGCAGCTCCCGTGCCGCCCGCGAGGTGCTGCTCGAATTGGGCCTGAATGTCCTGGGCGCTGAGGTCTCCCTGCGCGAGGGGTACGCCAACGGCTTCGGCCTGGCCCTCGCGGATGACCTGGGCGAGTACGCGGACGTGCTTCAGGAACTGAAAGGCAGGGTGTCACAGCCATGACGAAGAGCAAACCCAGCGACGTCCTGAGCCGGATGCGGGCCACCACCACCCGGGAGAAGCCGGTGAGCACCTCGCCGGAGACCGCCCCACAGGTGTCGGATACCCCGGCCCCGCCCCCCACCCCGCCACGGGTGCGCCGGGTGCGCTACACCCTCGACCTGGAGCCCGAGCAGCACAAGAATCTCAAGCGCTTCGCCCTGGAGGCGGACGCCGACGCCAGCGAGGTCATGCGCGCCCTGCTCGCCCTGCTCCATACCGATACTGGAGTCAGGAATGCAGTCCTTACTGCAATCAGCAAGGACTGAGGGTTCGATGTTGGATCCGGTTGAAACACTTCGCGGCTGAGGTACTGCTTTGCTGAGTTACTTCAATACTTGAACGCGTAGTTCTGGGGCTGTGGGCCGGCATCAAGTCTGGGGGCGCCTCGGTCCTGAGCCTCCCCCTGGTCGAGGGTGACACCCTGGACCTCAAGCGTGATTGGTCGGGCCCGCAGCCGTGCCTTCGGGCGCTGGCCGCCTTCGCCAACACCCGGGGCGGCACCCTGGTCCTAGGGGTCGAGAACGACGGGGTGACGGTGGGGAGTTCCGACCCCAGCGACCTGGAGGAGTTGCGGATCGTGAGCAGCGTGGTGGACACCCTGCGGCTGACCCCGGAGGTCCGGCGCGTGCCCGCCCCGAACGGGCAGACGGTTCTGACCCTGAGCGTTCGGCCGTCCCCCACCCTGGTGGCCTACCAGAGCCGCTCCTTCATGCGGGTGGGCGGCTCCAACCGTGAAATGACACCGGACGAGATCGCCCGGCGGTCGCTGGAGGTCAGCGGGCAAAGCTGGGACGCCCGGCAGGGCGGCCTCCCATTCAGCGTGGGCGGCCATCACCCGCGCCCCTCGCCGGAGGCACTGATCGCTTCCCTGCGGCTCGCCGGGTCCTGCCTGCCCCACGCCTCGGCGGGTGACGCCCCAGCGGGTGCTGGAGAACCTGAACCTGGTCCGCGAGGGCTAGCCCACCCGGACGGCCCTGCTGCTGTTTGGGAGCCGTCCGCAGGGCCCGGCGGGCAGGAGCAGGGTGCAGATCGCGCAGTTCAGAGGCGGGCGAATCTTTCAGCAGGAGGTCATCGGCGGGCCGCTCGTCGAGCAGGTGGGGGAGACCCTGGAGGCGCTGCGGGTCTTCCTGGGAGTGGGGTACGAGATCGGGGACCGCGCCGCGCTGGAGGGGAGGGGAGACTTCGGCCTGCTGGAGCGGGTGCAGCGGGCCGAGGTCTGGCCGTATTCGCTTCCCGCCCTGCGCGAGGCCCTGGTCAACGCCCTGATCCACCGTGACTATCTCAGCGGCGGTCGCACCCGGATCCGGGTGCATGAGGACGTCCTGGACTTCTGGAACCCGGCCACCCCTCCCGGCGGCGCAACCTGCAATTCGCGGACGCCTTTCACCTGGCCGGCTTGGTGGAGCGCTGGGGCACTGGCACCACCCGCATGATCGGGGCGGCCCGCCAGGCGGGGCTTCCCGCACCCACCTTTGCGGAGGACGGCGGCGGGTTGCGCGTGACCTTGCGGCGGGATCCCTTCCTGCCCGAACTGCTCGCGCGCTTCAAAGAGCGGCAGGGCCAAGCCCTCACCTCCCTGCAAGCACATGCCCGGAGCACCAACGCCGGGTACCGCGAATGGACCGGCGCGTCCGACCGCACCGCCGCGCTCGACCTGAGTCGCCTGGTCGAACTCGGCATCCTGGGACGCGAGGGGCGGGGCCGCAACGTGTCCTATCGCCTTCCCGGAATCCCGCAACGTTGCCCGGCAGGCGCCCGAGAGGGGCCACCCGGATGGGAAAACCTGGCTTTCCGAATCCCGCAAGCCTCCTGCAAGTGCCGTGGCCGTCCCATTGAATGCATCCTGCCCAGGGAGAAATGCCATCTCAGGCGTAGATCAGTAATGCAGTAAATACTGCATTACTGGACAATGGGTTGAGTGGAGAAGCCACCTCTGGGCCTGGGGCAGGCTGGGGAGAACCGGAACGGAAATCACCACATGAGCAATCACGACCATATCGCCACCCTGCTGTACGCCCTGGGGGAGGCGGCGGATGACCTTCGGGGCGGGGATGAGGGGCGCGCTGCCGAGCGGCTGCGGACCGTGCACGGGGCGCTGCGGGCCGCGGCCCCCGCGCCCGACTGGGAGACGCTGGCCCTGATGCTCGAACCCCACGTCGCCCGGCCCCGACCCCCGGCGGATGCCGACGACGCCTGGCCGTACCACGAGCGCCCGGGTGATCTTCCGGACCCGAAGGAGGACGCGCCCCCACCGAATCTGATGTTCCCGTTCGGAAAGGTCTCCTGAAGGCGACCTGCCCCCGGCCTGTTCCGGGGTGAGGCGGGACCGACGGGATCGGCGCCAAACCTCTCTCTGCCGAAAAGGCATGATCCGTCGCATGGGCTGGCATCGTGCCACGCCTGTTCTTACGGGCCCCTCACTGGCCCGTCTTCCGGCGTGGTGATGGGGACGTCTGGGGTCTGACGGTGGAGACACCGCCGCGCCCTCGTCCCACCCCTCGCACGAGCGTCTTGAACTCGCGGGCGAGACGTGGGAGGTGGGCCACGTCGGTCAGCTCCTCCAGCCCCTCCCGCACGGTGTACCCATGACGCCCAAAACACACGCCCACCTCCTCCAGCCGCACGGCCAGATCCTCGTTCACCCGCTCCCCGTTGAGCTGCCAGCACACCACGTACCCCAGCAGTTGACGGCGCACCTCGGCGGTGAGGTTTGGCCGCAGCACGGTCTTGAGGTCTACCAGCAGGCCGTCGAGCAGGAAATCGGCGTCGGCGCCGCCCACCAGCTCCGAGGCTTGGCCGAAGTGCGGGTTGAGGACCACCCGCCCGGCCCCGCCCAGCAGCGCCTCGTCGCGCACCCGCGCGAGCCCCATCAGGTCCTGAACATCCTCTTTTGGCACCCCGGCGAACACGACCGAGGCGTCCCCCTGGCGGTAGATAAAGTCGAGCGCGGCGAGGCCGAGCAGGGCCCGGCACGACTCGGCGCTCAGATACTTTTCGTCCCCGCCGACAAAGCGCGCGTGGGCCCGCCGCCCCTCGTCGAGGAGGTTCTGCACGAGTGGGCCCGCCTCCGCACCGACCGAACCCATCCGGGAGAGCTGCGCCCCATGTTCAGCCACCCAGGGACCCAGGACGACCGGCACGCCCCTGATGCGGTAATACCGTTCGAGGCGCCAGCGCAGCGCGTAGTCGTTGGCCGTCCCCACCACGTTCGCCCGGTCGGGCGCGCAGAGCCGAGGCACCTGTGGGGGCGGTACGCGCAGCGCCGGGGCGGGCTTCAGGGCCGCGTCGAGCAGGTCGCGCAGGTCCGGGCTCGTTTTGAGCAGCCCCGTCAGGCTCATGGCGTCAACCCTACCAGCGCGGGAAAGCGGGCCGCCATCAACATGGGGGGGAGGCGCGGGACCTCAGGGGCGGGCACGCGGTTGGTCGGGAGTACCCGGGTACCCGCGTCTCGTCTCACCGCACCAACGCCAGCACGCCCAGCGGCAGGTTCAACCCCCCCCGGGATCGTCGTGTAGAAATCGTTTGCCAGCGGACTGCCCCCACGCCGCGCCTCCAGCACCAGCCGCCGACCCTCCCGGAAGCGTTTTGGCCCGCAGATCAGGAAGAGGCCGAGCTGCGCCCGCGCGTGCCGGGCCTGACGCGACCGGGGAGACGTCCCGGTCCACCCGTCCTACCACTGGGACAGCTCGGTCCGTCGTCATCCTCTCTCAGGCGGGTGGTGTCCGGGAGGTCGCCCGATGGGTCGTGGAGAAAAACGTCTCCTCGTGGGTGGACAAGCGAGCCATCGAACCCCCGCCCTTCATCGTCCACCGCTCAGCGCTATGGGTCAGATTACATACGACTAGAGACCTAACGGTTATAAAGCTAACTATATGGATGATCTGCTGACCTCCCGCCTCTGTACCGCGCTGATGCGGATCGGCACCAAGATGGCGACCGGCTTCGACCAGCACTTCGCCGCGCTCGGTCTCACGCAGGCCCAGTTCCGCCTGTTGCTCGCCATCTGGGAGGAGGGAGGAGCACAGGGCATCGCCCCCTCGGTCCTGGCCGACCACCTGCTGATCGAACGCGCCACCGTCTCCGTCCTGGGGAACGCGCTGGTGGAACGCGGCCTGATCGAGCGCCGCCCCGGTGAGGACCGCCGTTCTCACCGGCTCGCCCTCACCCGGGAAGGAGGGGACCTGCTCCAGCGTGCTGTTCCGCGCGCCGTCGGCCTGGCCGATTACACGCTCGGCACTATCGAAGCCACGCAACTTCTCGCGTTGCGTGAACAACTCGGTCTCATCGAGGCCAGGTTGCGGGACTACACCCCACCGGAGGAATGACCATGCCCGAAGTTGTTCACGCCCTTCTGCGCGCGGCACACATCGTCTTTGGAATGGGGGGCTTCCTCCTCGGCGCCTTCGCCATCTTCCTGCCCAAGTTCGGCCGGAACTCGCGCTGGCACCGTCTGATCGGCCGGGGGTACACCGTGAGCATGGTGGGCATGGGCCTCCTGTCCCTCCCCCTCTCGCTGCGGCAGGGGAATTGGCTCCTGCTCACCATCGGCGTGCTGATCCTGTTCTGGGTGCTGGGCGGCTGGGGGGCGTTGCGCCGTTCGTTGCGGGCGCGCTCAGAGGGACAGGCGGAAGCGGCTGGCCTGTGGCTCCGCCGTCACATCAACCTGATGGGCTCGTCGTACATCGCGGCGTGGACGGCCTTTCTGGTCAACGTCCAGCCGCTTGGGGACGGCGCGGTGCTGTTCGCCCTCTACATCGCCGTGCCGTCCATCGTGGGCAGCGTCGCCATCGGGCAGGCGATGGCAAGGCAGGCCCGCCCACGGCGGGTCCTGAACGCAGCGGTGGAGTGACCTCACCGAACACGTCAAAGTCAGCCCGCGCCTCTCAAGTCCTGGCGGGCCTCAAACGCCCGGGAAACTTCAAGGAGGAGACCATGAGTATCAAGACGTTCCTGCTTCAACAATTCGAGACGGAGCATCAGGTGTTTCTGATGGCCTTGCAGGAAATCCCGGAGGAGAGGTTTTCGCTCCGTTCTCCCTGTGGTGGACATTCGGCCGCCTGGATCGCCCTGCACATCCTCGACTGGACCCGCCTCTACCTCCCGGAAGAACAAGGGGGTGGGCCGAAGGCGAAGTATGCCTACCTCGGGTGGGAGAACGAACCCTGGACCCAGGCCCTTCAGGGGGAAACGGCGGTCAACGAGGCGAGTCCACAAGGCCTTGTTCTGACGGCGCTTGAAGCGGCCTTAGCACAATCCCGCGAGGGGTACTCACGCCTTCCCGAGCAGGCGTTCGCGCCGGAGTACCGGATGCAAACCCCATTTGGTGAGCGGGCGCTCAGTGACTTGCTGGCGCGTCAGTTGCGGCACATCGCCTACCACCGGGGTCAGGTGGTGTTGCTCCAACGCCAGTGGGAGGGAACGCCGTCCTCTCCTCAGCCCGCGGAACACCCGAAGAACTCCGCGGGGCCTCGGTGAAGTCTCCTGGGGTGTTCCGGTCGCGGATCGCCACGGCGTGTGTCACGGGAAGAGGGCGTTCCAGACGCTCTTTTCCCTGGCCTACCGCAGTTCGCCAGTGGGGTGTAGGTTGTCCTGGACACCGCCGCGCCGCTGGTGACGGGTTAGAGAGGTCGGACCGGCAGGCGCGCACGGTGCTGACGCCGCGGTTGGCGTGTTCGAGATCGGCCGGGAACGCGCGGACCCCTTCCTCAAGTGTTCCCTTGACGGCTGTCATCCTTTCTCCAAGCCGTTCCGCCAATAGGTGTGAAGCAGAGGGCTTCAGACAGTGGACCTGCGGCTCGTGTTCATCACTCGTCCTCTCAACACTTTCTCCTCCAAGGCTTCTTACCGGAGGAATGTCGTCATTGTCGTGATAGGACAAGGCCCGGAAATCTTGGCGTGATCAGGACGGGCGCGTGCAGAATGTTGGCCTGTCTCTCAGGCGTGGCGCAGGGCGGGCAGCAGGACCTGATCGACCACGCGCAGGATCAGGGGATCGTCCACGGGCAGACCGAGGGCCGCCGCACGGTGAAAGGCGATCCCCGGAAAGACCTCAGCGAGGATGCCGAGGTCCACGCCTGCCGGGACCAGGCCCCTGGCGGCAGCGCGGGTCAGCACATCGCTGAACAGCCGGTCCACGGGGGAGCCCAGCGCCGCCCGCGCGGCGGACCGTAACTCCAGGTCGTGTCTGGCCGCCGTGTGCAGGCTGGTCAGCACCTGTTGGCTGCGGCCATCCTCCTGGAGGTACGCCCGCCCGCACGCCAGGAGGTCCTCCCGCAGGTCCCCGGTGTCCGGGATCTCGGGCACTGGGAAGAGTTCCTGGGCCGCCGCGATCACGAGCGCCAGCTTGCCCGGCCAGCGCCGGTAGATCGTTGCCTTGCTCGATCCACAACGCCGGGCCACGGCGTCACAGGTCAGCCGCTCGTAGCCCTCCTCGATCAGGAGGTCCTGCGTGGCCCGCAGTAGGGCGGCTCGAACGCCCGTGTCCAGCGGGCGACCGGCAGGGCGTGGGGAGGCCGTCATGCTTGACAGCATAGCATTCCATACGATACGGTTCCGTATCGAAACTATTTCGTTTCGATATAGGACGGTCCGACCTTCACGGAGGGGCGTTCGTCTTGAAGGAGAAGCGCCATGAACGAGCAGGTCCGCGCCACACCCTCCCTCACCACCCTTCAGGACGCCCCCGCGTACTGGCAGGTCGGCATCCTGTGGGCCATGCTCACCACCGGGGAGCAGACGGGAGGAACGTACTCCCTGATATGGGAACTGTGCCCCCGCGGCTCTGGTCCCACACCCCACTTCCACGACCAGGACGAGCAGTTCTACGTTCTGGAGGGCGAGATCACCTACCTGGCGGACGGCCAGGAACTCCGGGCCACGGCAGGATCGTTCGTCCTGATTCCGCGGGGCACGGTCCACTCCTTCCGGGTGGATTCCGAGACGGCGACCCTGCTCAACTCCTACACCCCGGCGGGCTTCGAGCGGGTGATCACCGAACTGGGCGAACCCGCCGGGGCGCGCACCCTCCCGCCGCCCCATCCGCACCCTCCGGTCAGTCCCGATCAGATGGAAAAGGCCCAGCAGCTTTTCCGGGAAGTCGGCATGCACCTCGTCCACGGGCCGGACGTGCTGCGCGAAGACCGGGCCGCTGAGACCACCAGCGGCTGACGCGCCGCCCCATTCACCCCATCTCTCCCCGGAGGCCGGATGACCACTTCCATCGAACCGACGACCCTGATCGAACCGTTTCACCTCGCCATTCCCGAGGAACACCTCGCCGATCTGCGCGCCCGTCTGGCCCGGACCCGCTGGCCGGAACAGGAAACCGTGCCCGACACCAGCCAGGGCCCCCAGTTGGCGAAGGTTCAGGCGCTGATCGAGCACTGGCAGCACCGCTACGACTGGCGACGCTGCGAAGCCCTGCTCAACGGCCTGGGCCAGTTCCGCACCACCATCGACGGGCTGGACCTTCATTTCCTGCACGTCCGCTCGCCCGAGCAAGGCGCGCTGCCCCTGCTCATGACGCACGGCTGGCCCGGTTCGGTGCTGGAGTTCCGCAAGGTGGTCGGCCCGCTCACCGACCCGGCGGCCCACGGGGGCGACCCTCGGCAGGCCTTTCACCTGGTCATCCCCTCGCTGCCCGGCTTCGGGTTCTCGGGGAAGCCGACCGGGACCGGCTGGGGGGTCCCGCGCATTGCCCGGGCCTGGATCACCCTGATGGACCGCCTCGGCTATGGGCGCTGGGGGGCCCAGGGCGGGGACTGGGGCAGCGCGGTCACCGCGGCCATCGGGCGCCTGGCCCCGGCGGGATGTGTGGGGCTGCACTTCAACTTCGTGATGTTCCAGCCGACCCCGCAGGAGGTAGCCGAGGCGACCCCGGAAGAACAGGCGATGATCGCCAGCGCCCGGTATTACGCGGACGTGCTCTCCGGCTATGCCAAGGAGCAGGCCACGCGCCCGCAGACCATCGGGTACTCGCTCGCAGATTCCCCGGTGGGGCTGGCGTCGTGGATCTACGCGATGTCTCAGGACGTGTCCGACAGCGGGGGGAACGCGGAGGCGGTGTTCAGCCTCGACGAGCTGCTCGACGACATCATGCTCTACTGGCTGCCCAGCACCGGTGCCTCGTCTGCGCGGCTGTACTGGGAAGCGGCGCAGGCCGGAAGGGCGGGACCACCCTCTCCCGAGAAGATCACCGTTCCGGCGGGGTTCAGCATGTTTCCCCGCGAGATCATCCGCACGTCAAAGCGCTGGGCCGAACGCCGCTACAGCCACGTCATCCACTTCAACGAGCTGGACCGGGGCGGGCACTTCGCGGCGCTGGAGCAGCCGGAGCTGTTCGTTCAGGAAGTGCGGGCGAGTTTCAGCCACGTCCGCTGATCCCAGCCGCTGACGCGGGGGAACAGTGTCTCCGCGTCGGCCCCACCTTCTTCTAAGGAGCACCTGTTCTGATGATCACCTCTGACTTTCCCGTCCCCCTCCGCATGGACGGCCTGAGCCTGCCCGTCGCCGACGTGGCGGTGTCCGTCGCCTTTTACACCCGGCTGGGCTTCAGCGTCGAACTCACCGACCCCTCGGGCAAGGGCTTCGCGCTTCTCAGGATCGACGGCGGGACCATCGGCCTCCAGCGGCACAAGGGCGAGGACGCGCCGAGGGTCCGCGACGGCATCCACGTGGAGCTGAGCACCGGGGACCTGGACGGCCTGTACGCCTGGATGCAACAGGCGGGCATCCCGGTCGAGAAACCGCCGCATGACCGGCCCTGGGAGCGGGTGATGGTCCTGCGCGACCCGGACGGCTTCCGGGTGGAGGTCTCCCAGGGCGAGCGCGGGCGCAACCGTCCGCAATAGGACGGCCCGACTCCTCACTGGGCGAGGGTCGGGGCGGCGTGCGACCCGCGGTGCTCCTCCAGTTCCTGCACGGTAAAGCGGGCCACGTCGATGTGGGTCGCCTGCCGACCCCCGGCGGGGTCGAACCACCCCTCACAAGGAAAGCACGGCTCCGGCCAGCCGCAGACCGGGGAGGTATCCGCGGTCCGCCACCAGAACCCCGCCGTTCGTCTCCGGATGCAGAACGTCGGGAACGTTCCGGGCCGGGGCAGCGGCCTCTTTGCCGGAATTTTGCCGCGTAGAAAGCACCCTCCGCGCCCTGCCTTCCTCTGCGGCGGTGCGGGAGGCTGCTCCACCTCTGGTGGGTCAGCTCCGTGGTCCCCCGGGTCACGTCCTCCACCGGGCCAGGGTTCAGTCGGTGGAGCCGCACCACGTGGCCGGTCAGGGCCGTGCGGGTCACGGTGACGGTCCGCTCGCCCGCCCAGTGCGCCCGGGTCCGGGAGGTGGAGTCGGCGGGTACCCGCGACTGGTCACCCATCAGGGAGAGGCGGGCGACGTTGGGTTCGTCGTGGCTGTCCCCTCGCCGCCGACCGAGGCGGAGGGGCACCACCCCGTCGGGAGCCGGGGCGTCCTGGGCCCGGGTCTTCTTCCCGGCCGGACCGTACACGCGCCGAGAACCGGGTGGGGGAGAGGAGGGGGCGGCTCACGGTGGAGAGAGGGTCACCGCACGTTCTCCAGTGCCCCTACACCGCTCAGGGCGTGGAGCACCCCGGGGTGGAGCCAAGACCCGGGAATCCTCCCCGGGGGAGACCAGGGGCGCCCGGCCGCACCCTTGCCACCTGACGATCACGAGCAGCCGATGGAGACGCCGCACGTCCCTTCCGTTGAAGTGGGCGGGTCCACCCCCGGGCCTCCTGTGGGGCCCAACCCTCCGCCCGCGGCGCGCCGGTCCGCGCCCCGGGGTCAGCCCCCCTCGAGCGGGCGGAAGTCGAACTCCTGGACACGCGTTCCGAAGAGGGTCTGGAACAAGCTCCGGGCCAGGTCGACGGCGAGCTGCTGCACCTCGACCTGCTTGCTCTCCTGCGCGTCCAGATAGAGCACCGTGGGAAAGGTGGACAGGTAGAGCAGCAGCTCGCTGTACATCTGCTTGTCGGCGTCGCCGAGGTCCGCGAAGCCGGGGCTGGAGGCGAGCGCCAGGGCCATCTTGCGCCGGAAGTTGCCCACATAGTCCACCTTCCCGCCAAGTTGGCCTGGCTTCGCCTCCAGCGCGTGCCCCGGCTGGGCGAGGGCCACCTGGTACAGCGAGGCGAAGGCGTAGCCCAGGCTGCGGGCCACGTTGTCCACCGGCAACTCCACCTCGGGATGCCGCCCCATCGAGTCCCGCGCCAGGCCGATCAGGTTGCGGGCGAGTTCGGCGCTTGCCCGCGCCTCCGCCTGTCCGCCCTGAGAGCGTGTTTGAAAAGGGTGTCAGCAGGGATCAAGACGGCGAAGCATGAGGCGAATATTGGCGAGATAGCACCAGGCTTCGGTGGTCTGAGGTCGTCCCTCGAAGTCTCTGCTCAGCCGA
>NZ_JAHKSN010000029.1 GCF_018863415.1 Deinococcus aestuarii
CGCTGAGCCGTGAGGGTGCCTTCCTGGCAGGCAACTGGCTGTTCCTCGTCTTCGCGGTGATGGTCCTCGTCGGGACCCTCTTCCCCACCTTCGTGGAGGCGGTGCAGGGGCGGCGGGACGCTTCCGTCGGGCCCGCCTTTTACAACGCCTTCGCCATCCCGCTGGGGCTGGGCCTGCTGCTGCTGATGGGCGTGGGGCCTCTGCTCCCCTGGCGGCGGGCCGAGGGGCAGGGCCTGTGGCGGGCGCTGCGTCCCCTGCTCCTCGCGGGGATCGGGGCGGGCGTGATCGCCCTCGTGCTCGGCGTGCGGAGCCCGGGTGTGCTGGGGACGATTGCGCTGTCGGCGTACAACCTCGTCGGGTTGGGCATGCTCACGGCCCGCGCCCTGCGGCAGCGCGGCGGCGGCCTGATGAGCCTCGTGCGCGAGCAGCCCCGGCGGTACGGCGCCTACCTCGCCCACGTCGGCCTCGTGGTAATGGCGCTCGGGATCGCCGTCTCGGGGGCGTACCGGCAGGACGCGCAGACGACGCTCAACGTGGGTGCCACCCCCACCAAGTTGTTGAATGAGTCCGTTGCCCTGCAAACAATACGGCCTGTTCAAAAGCCTTATGGAAAGTCCATCGTCGCGCAGGTGCTCATCGACGAGGAACTTTTCGAGGCACGGTTGAACACATACGTTCAGGGAGGGAACACGCTCTTCGCCACCCCTGCGGTGCGCTACAGCGCTCTGGGCGACACCTACCTCGTGGTCACTGCCTTCGATCCGGAGGGGAAGTGGGCGAGCGTGCGATTGATCGAGAGCCCGCTGGTGTCGTGGATCTGGTGGGGCACGCTGATCGTGGTGCTGGGGGCCGGGCTGACGCTGGTGACGCCCCGGCGGGCGACGGTGCGGAGGCCCGTGGCGCGGATGGCCCCGGCGACAGACTAGCCGCTGTGCCCTGAGGAAGAGAGTGGATGTATGACTGAGATGTCTACGAACCCGAAACCTGCGGTCCCCGCTCCCCTGTGGCGCCGTCTGCTGCCACCCGTGCTCGCGGCGGGGCTCGCCGGGGTGCTGGGCGCAGCGCTGCTGAACCCCGCGCGCAACACCCCGGATGGTGGACCACTGATCAACAAGCCCGCCCCCGCCTTCACCCTCGAAAGCCTCGACGGCGCTCAGGTCAGCCTGGCCTCCCTCCAGGGCCGCCCGGTCGTCCTGAACTTCTGGGCGTCGTGGTGCACGCCGTGCCGGGAGGAGGCGCCGCTCTTCCGGGAACTCAGCGAGCGGCAGGCGGCGGGGCAGGGCCTGGCGGTCATCGGGGTGTTGTTTCAGGAGACGAAGGAACAGAACGCGCGCGACTTCATCAAGGAGTACGCTCTTGCCTACCCCTCCCTGCGTGACCCGGGCATCCAGACAGGCATCAACTATGGCGTATCGGGCATTCCGGAGACGTTCTTCATCGACCGTGAAGGCGTGATCCGCGACAAGGTGTCGGGGGGCCTGAACCGCGAGCGCCTGAACGCGGGGCTGGCGAAGATTGGGGTGGAGGGGCTGTGAGGTGGCCAGTGGTGTGGGGGTTCCTTGCCCTCGTTCTCGGCCTGCTGCTATCCGTCTCCCTCGCGCTGACGCCCGACCAGGAGGTGCGGGCCCGCCATCTCGGCTCGAACCTGCGCTGCCCGATCTGCACCGGGGTCCCGATCACGGAGAGCACGAACGACATCAGCCGGGAGATGCTGCGGGACGTGCGCGAGCAGGTGGCGGCGGGGCGCAGCGACCGGGACATCTACTCCTACTTCGCGGCGCGGTACGGAAACTTCGTGCTCCTCGACCCGCCCAAGGAGGGGAGCAACCTGCTGCTGTGGGGCGCGCCGCTCCTCGCGCTGGCGGGCGGTGGCGCGGTGCTGTGGAGTGTGCTGCGCAAGCGGAACGTCGCGGCTCCGTCCACCGCGGAGGCGGCGAGCGTCGCCGAGGAGCCCTTCGACCCCTTCCTGGCCCAGGTGCGGCGTGAGACCCGGGGGGACGACCGGGCGGGAGGTGGGGCGTGATTCTGGGACTCACCCTCTTCGTCCTCGTCGTTCTGGCCGCGCTGTGGCTGGTCTTGCAGCCGCTCAGAGGTGGCGTGCCCACCGATCCCGACGCCCCCGAGCGGGAACGGCTCACCGCCGAGCGGGACCGCCTGTACACAGAACTGGCGAACTTGACGGACGAGTCGCGCCGCCCCGACCTCGAACGCCGGGCGGCCCTGACCCTGCGCGCGCTCGACGCCCTGCCGCCCGCGCCCCCTCCCCGGGAACGCGGCGGGCGCACCCGCACCGCCGCGCTGGCGGGCCTCGCGGTGGCCGCGCTCGTGACTGTCGCCGGGGCGGTGACCTTCGTGCCGCGCGGGCAGCTCGCCTCGCTGGGGGCGGGGGAGGCGCAGGACGTGCGGGACGTGCTCGCGCTGCCGGGCCTGCGCAGGAAGGCCGAGACGACCGGGGAGGGGGCGGCGTACCTCGCTTGGGGTCAGGCCGCCTTTGACTCCGCCCGGTACGCGCAGGCGGTGATCGCCTACGGGAACGCCCTGAAGCTCGACCCCCGGCAGCCCGAGGCGTTGCGGCGGCTGGGCATCCTGCTCCTGACCCGGCCTGACCAGCAAGGAGCGCAGGCCCAGCAGCCCTCGCCCGAGGAGGCGCAGCAGGCGTTCCGCCTCATCCAGGCGGCGGCGCAGCTCGCCCCCAAGGAACCCGAGTCGCAGCTCCTCCTGGGCTTCGCGCTCGCCCGCTTCGGGCAGGACGCGGACGCGCTCACGGCGCTCGAACGCTACCGGACCCTCGACCCCAAGGGGCGCGACGCGGATGATCTGATCACCTCCCTGCGGGCGAGGCAGAACGAGAGCGACCCCGGCCTCAAGGTCTACGCCGCGAACTGCGCAAGCTGTCACGGCCCGAACGGTCAAGGGGGCCTGGGCCCGAACCTGCGGGTCTCCACCCTGTCGCGTGACGCACTCAGAAGCGTCATCGTGAACGGCAAGGGCGCCATGCCCGCCTACCCGACCCTGAAGCCTGAAGAGCTCAGTGCCCTCCTCGACATGCTGGAGCGGTGGCGGAAGGAAGGCGAGTAACGCCCACGTCGGCTAACGCTTGTCGTCCGGTGTGTAGGCGTACAGGGAAATCAGGGCGGAGCTGATCTCCCGGAAGATGGGCGCGGCCAGTTGCGACCCCTGGTACTCGCGTTTGGCCCCGCGCACCATCACCGCCACCGTGAAGCGCGGTTGCGCCGCGGGGAGGAAGCCCGCGAAGGTGCTGGAAAACACCTCCCCGCTGTAACGGCCGCCCACCGCCACCTGCGCGGTGCCGGTCTTGCCGCCCACGTGGTACCCGGGCAACTCGGCCTTCTCCCGGATGCCGTCGTCGATCACCCCACGCAGCAACTCGCGCATCCGGATCGCCGTCTCCCGGCGCAGCACCTGCCTCGCCCCGCCCACGTCGCCGGGGAAGAGGCGTGGGGGAACGTACCGCCCGCCGTTCGCCAGCACGTTGAAGGCCGCGACGAGTTGCAGGGTGGTGACGGTCAGGCCCTGCCCGAAGGACACGGTGGCCTGCGACAGTGCGCTCCAGTCCTCCGGGTCCCGCAGGAGGCCGTCCCCGGCAGGCAGGCCCAGCCGGACCGGCTGACCCAGGCCGTAAGCGGTGAAGTGGCGGTACAGCAGCTCCGGGGGCACGCCCTCCACGAGCCGGGTCATGCCGACGTTGCTGGAGTAGCGCAGGATCTGCCGCGTCGTGAGCCGGGCAGGATGCGAGACGAGGTCGTTGATGGTGGCTCCTGCGTACCGGCGCCACATCGGGGTGTCGTACATCCGGTCGGGAGCGGTCCGGCCCTCGTCGAGCAGGGCCGCCACCGTGAGGGCCTTGACCACACTGCCCGGCTCGTACTCGTCCAGCGCCGCCCGGTTGCGCCAACGGTCAGCCGGGACCTGCGTCCAGGCGTTGGGGTCGAAGCCCGGCACCGACGCCACGGCACGCAACTCGCCCGTCCGGGTGTCCATGACGGCGGCTGACGCGAACTGGGCGTCGGTGCGCGTCAAGGCCTCGTTCAGAACGGCCTCGACGGCGGCCTGCACGCGGGTGTCCAGGGTGAGGGTCAGCGCCTCGCCGCGCTGCAAACGCCCGTTCATCGCCCGCTCCGTGCCCTCCAGCCCGCCCGAGGCCCCCACGAAGCCGATGACCGGCGCGGCCAGGGGGCCCAGGGGGTAACGCCGGGCGTCCAGGGCGCCGTGTGCCAGGACCTGCCCGTCGGCGCTGCGCAGTTCCCCGCGGGTAGGCTGGGTGGACGGGAGAGGCACGGGGCCGGCGGGGACCGTGATCCTGGCCAGGGCCACCGCCAGCAGGGCGCAGGCGAGCAGACACAGGGCGGCAAGGACGCTGGCACGGCGACCCAGGCGCTGGGGGCCAGCACGGGACGGAGATGAGGACATAGGAGGAAGGTCTTTCTCAGGAGGGCCTGGACGAGGAAGGAAAACGCGTGGCGCCGGGAACGTCAGGGGAGGCGGACCATCCGCGTGGCCCGGGCCGGGCGGCGGACATCGAGGGGGTGTCGGTGCCGTGGAGGGGGTGCCGAACCGTCGGTGAGCAGCGCAGGGACGCGGCGTGGGGGCTCACCACCGAGCGTAAGGGGGGTGGGTTAGCCGGGCGTGATAGGACGCCGCCTGCACCTCCAGGAGCGGCGGATGGCCGGACCTGCCCGGCGGGTGTGGGGCCCGGTTCGGGGGCTGTCATTTCACCAGTCCCGCGACCATGTTGATGGAAAAGGCGACGATCACCGTCCCGAACAGGAAGGCGAGCAGCGTGTGCTTGGTGATCTCGAAGCGCAGGCCCGTGTCGGTCGCCGGCGTGTCCGACACCTGGTAGGTCATGCCCACCGTGAAGGCCAGGTACAGAAACTCGCGGTAGCTGGGGTCACGCTCCTGGTTGAAGTCCACCCCGCCCTGACCGTCCCGGTAGTACAGGTGGGCGTAGTGCAGGGTATAGATCATGTGGAGGGTATTCCAGGAGAGCGCGACCGCCAGCAGGCTGCCGACCGTCAGGACCACCTCCAGGGACCCGACCAGGCGGCCGGCCTCGGCCAGCCCGCGCCCCACGCCGACCAGGCTCATGCTGCTGGCCGCGAGCAGCAGCAGCCGGGCGCTGGCCCGCGCGGGGTCCGCCCGGGTGGCGAGGTGCCGGGTCTCGGCCGCGTCCGCGCTCACCACGAGCCACACGGCGGGCACCAGGAAGACCAGCGCGGCGGCGTCCCAGGCCAGCAACACCTGGAGAAACCATGGCCAGACGTCCGGCAGCAGCAGGTACACGCCCAGCCCGGCCACGCTCATGGCCACCAGGCGGGCGTGGGCGCTGGCCGCCCGACGGGCCAGGCGGCTGGCGAGCGGGGTGCGCCCCCTCATCCCCGGCCCCCCGGCCGAACGAGCCGACCTCCCGACGGCCCGGCGCGCCCCGGGAGCCGGGTCTGCGGCCCGACCCGGGTCACGGCCCGGCGCCCCCGGCGAGCAGCCACTGGACCCCCTTGCCCAGCATCGCGGCGTTGAGCAGCAGGGCGAGGGTCATCAGCCGCAGGTACCGGTCGTCCGGCGGTGCGGGCCAGCCGAACAGCCGCCCGGCGAGCAGCACCGTGCCCAGCGCGTAGAAGATCGCGCCGCTCCCGACGCGGCCCCCGAGGGCCAGGACCGCGCCCAGCGCCAGGTCGGACAGGCTGACCGCGAGGCGCAGCCGCTCGGCCTGGCGTTGCCGCCGGGCGCCCCCCTTCACCCGGGCCTCCCACCCGGCGCCAGGCAGATGAACCCCGGCATGCCCTCACCGCCCCCACGTCACGAACAGGCCCAGGGCGGCGAGCAGCATTGCCGCCGCCGTGAGCCAGCCCAGGACCCTCAAGCGCGGGGGGAGGGTGAAGCGGCCCATCACGTCCCGGCGGGTGGCGAGGAGCATCAGGGCCATGACCGGCGCGGCCGCCACCCCGTTGATGATCGCCGCCCGGTCCAGCGCCCGGAGGGAATCGAAGCCCGGCAGGTTGAGTGCCAGGCCCAGCAGCGTCGCGGCCACCAGCACCCCGTAAAAGCCGCGCGGCGAGGGGGCGGCGCTCCAGCCCCACCGGCCGGCGCAGCGCCGCCCCGACGGGGGAGGCCGCCGAGCCGGCCAGCACCGGCACCGCCAGCAGGCCTGTGCCGATGACGCCGGGTTCGTCGTCCGACGCGCCGGTCACGAGGCCGGGACCCGGCGAAGGCCAGAAGGCGGGCCGCCGTTCAGTCTCCCCTGGCCCCGGCGAGGCAGACGGGGAAGCGGTGGATTCATTCATGTGGGCGACCTCCGGTGCAACTTGCTGGCGAGCGGGAGCACCCACCACAACCCCCCGATCAGCAGGCCCACCAGACCGGTCGCCAGGCTGGCCCACAGGGTTCCGAACAGCGGCTGAAGCACCAGGTGGGTCGCCAGCACGAGCGCGAGGGAGAGCGGGAACAGGCCCACGACGACCACCCGGGTCGCGAAACGCTTGAAGCGCGGCCGGTCCCGCAACGGCCAGTTCAGGCGGTGGTACGCCGCCACCGAGGTGAACAGCACCAGGCTGGCGAGCGCGCTCAGGAACGTCGCCCCGTATACCCCGCGCTCCGTGGCCACCAGCCGTGCAAAGCCTGAACTGAACGGCACGGTGATCAGGAAGGCGGTCAGCACCTGCGCGCCGGTGAGCAGCACCCACGTCTCCTGCAACAGGTCGTCAAGGGATCCGGGGTCGTGGGCGGAGGGACCCGCCCACGGTTCTCGTGACCTCATGCTGGCGGCTCCACCGGAGCCAGCACGGTGAGGCCCGGAGGGAAGGTCGCCGTGGGGGAAGGGAAGCGCTCGGCCCCAGACGCCGGCCCGAGTCCCCCAGCGGGGCGCTCCACCTGCCACACGACGGTTGGAAGGTGGTCAGGGCTGTACGCCGCTGACCACCGGGCGCGGGCGACCGGCTGCGTGGCGGTGTTCGACCCCCTGGGACCGGACGGGGGACCGGCGGGCGCGTGCCGCCCCCGGGGAGGGCTGCTCCCCGGAGGGGACCAACACCGCGAGGTCGCCGCGGCCCCCGTGCTCAACGGCCCCCCGTCAGCCCGAGGGCGCGGGCGATGCCCTCGCGCTGGTCCCGGAAGGGGCCGGAGAAGACCTGGTCGCCGACCCGGGTGACGGGCAGCGAGGACACGTCGGCACGCGCCAACAGCTCCGCGCGCGCCTGCGGGTCGTGATTGACGTTCTTCTCCGTGAAGGGAATGGCATGACGGGTCAGGAAGGCGCCCACGGCCCGGCTGGTCGCGCAGGCTCCCGTCGTGTACACGGTGACCGTGGTCATGTCGGCCCTCCGCCCATCCGCTCGCCCCCACCCCCGTGGAGCCCCCGGGGGCGCGGCGGCTCCATCCGGCGGAAGCCCCGTGGAAGGAGCAGGGTCCGGGGCAGGCAGCGCTTCACCACGCGCGCCTCCACCTTCTGGAAGGTCGGCTCTGTTCGGCGAAGGAGAGGAACCTGGAGCACGCCACATTATATGAATGTTTGAGCAGGTGTACAGTAGCTCGGGAGCGTTGGGGGGCGATTTGGGCAGCCTTCAACCCCCGCTCCGGGAGGAGTTCCTGTTGATGACCGGCCACCACTCAGCGAGGAACCTGCGCCCGAACTGCCGCTTGGCCCTGGACCCGCGCGTGCCCAGCCACAGACCCAGCAGCGCCAGCGCGCTCAGCGCGGTGACCCACTCCCCCCACCGGACGTACAGCGTCCAGGTCCCGGTTTCCGCGAAGGGCACCGGCAGCACCCCGGCGACCCCTCGCGACAGCCGGGCCGTGACCCGCCCGGAGGGGGCGATGGCCGCCGTCACCCCGTCGTTGCCCGCCCGCAGCACCCAGCGGCGGGTCTCGATGGCCCGCACGCGCCCCATCTGGAAGTGCTGCTCGCCGCCCACCGACGGCCCGAACCAGGCGTCGTTCGACACCACCGCCAGGACCCGCGCGCCGCGCCGCACCTGGGCGCGGGCGAAGGCCGGAAAGGTGGACTCGTAACAGATGAGCGCCCCCACCCGCAGGTTCGCCACCGGGAGCGGCGCCAGCGTGCGTCCGGGGACGGTACCTGTCAACGCCGGCAGCCCCAGGGCGCGGAACAAGGCCCGGTAGGCCCCGTCGAGCGCCTTGCGGCCTGGAAAGAACTCTCCGAACGGCACCAGCCGCACCTTGTCCTGCCGGCCCCGCACCTGGCCTTCCTCAAAAGCGTACACGCTGTTGCGGTACCCGCCCTCCTCGGTGGGGGCGCCCAGCAGCAGCGGTACGTCCAGGGCGGTCAGCGCGCGGGCCACCTCGGGAGAACTCGGCGCGGCCGGGGCGGCCGTCTCCGGCCACACCACCAGCCGCGCCGGGCCCGCCGTCAGGCCTGAGCGCGTCAGGGCCAGGTAACGCCCCAGTTCATCCGTCGTGCGCCCCTGGGCCTTGGCCCGCGGATCGACATTGCCCTGTACCAGCAGTGCCCGCGCGTTGCCGGGTGGGTCAGGGGGTCGGGTGAGCCCGTACGCGAGGCCCAGGGACAGCAGCGCCGCGCCGCCCAGCAGCGCGCGGGGCCGCCCGTCCGCCAGGGCCGCCGCCGTCAACGCGACGAGCAGTCCCACCAGCGCGAGGCCGCCCAGATCGGCGAGCTGCACGAGGGGGGTCGGCGCGAAGGCGTAGCCCAGGCTTCCCCAGGTGAAGCCGAACGGCCCCAGGGCGCGCGCGGCGTCCAGCAGCGTCCACGCGAACGGCAGGGCCCAGAGCGTGGCGGGGCCCAGCACCTGGCGGGTCATGGCCGCCGTTCCAGCCCAGGTCAGGGCCAGCAGCCCCACCAACATCGGGTACAACGCCGCCACGCCGGGGCCGAAGAGGGGCGTCAGGCTGCCCGGCAGCCACAGCAGCAGCACCCCGAAGAAGCCGGCCGCGAAAGTGAAGGTCAGGGCGAAGGCCCCTCGCGGCGGGAGGGCGGCCACCGCCCGGAACAGCCAGGCCAGGGGCAGCGGGGCGAGCCAGCCGAGCGGGGAAGGCGGAAACGTGAACGACAGGGCCACCCCCGCCAGCAGGGCCAGCAGGAACCGGGCTCGGTGGGGCGAGGCTCTCCACCAGGTCAGAGGACGAGCACCCCCCGGTGCTGGGCGGCCCCCTCGGGCTCCACGTGGATGGTGACCTCGCTTCCCGGCACCTCCCGCTCGATCACCCCTTCCAACCGGTCACAGATGGCGTGCGCCTGCCCCACCGTGAGGTGCTCGGGCACCACCAGGTGGAAGTCGATAAAGGTCAGCCGCCCCGCGTGCCGGGTGCGCAGGTCGTGGGCCTCCAGTGCGCCCTCGGCGTGCTCGGCCACCAGGCGGCGGATCAGCGCCTGCGTCTCGGGCGGCGCGGCCTCGTCCAGCAGGCTGCGCGCGGACGACCGCACCAGCCGCCCGCCCACCCACAGGATGTTGAGGGCCACCAGCATCGCCATGATCGGGTCAAGCACCGTCCAGCCGGTCAGCGCCACCAGCCCCAGGCCGACGAGGACGCCCCCGCTGGTCACCACGTCGGTGAGCAGGTGCTGACCGTCCGCGACCAGGGCGGGGGAGCGCAGCCGCCGCCCGCTGCGGACGAGGTAGGTCCCGTAGCCCGCGTTGAGCAGGGTGGCGCCGAGCGAGACGAGCAGGCCCACCCCCAGAGCCTCGAGGGGCTTCGGGGCCCTGAGGTCCTGGTAGGCGCTGTAGATGATGCTGACGGCGGCCAGGACGATCAACACGCCCTCGAGCACGGCGGAGAAATACTCGGCCTTGGCGTGGCCGTAGGGATGGTCGGCGTCGGCGGGCTTGCGCGCGACGAAGAGGGCGAAGAGGGCGGCAGCGGAGGCGACGACGTTGATGACGCTCTCCAGCGCGTCGGAGTACAGCGCGACGCTCCCGGTCAGGAGGTAGGCACCCGCTTTGAGCGCGAGGATCAGCAGGCCCAGCAGCAGGCTGTACCCGGCCAGGCGAAGGGTACGGTCCAAAGTCAACCTCCTGGAAGACGGGCGGGCAGGCGTGACCGGGTCGGGACTACGGCTTGCCGCTGATGGCGATGAGGGTGGTGTCCCCCTCTCGGGTGGCGTGGTACTGCAACAGGTCGCCCCCCTTGTTGAGGAACGCCGAGTAATTGCCGGGCAGGGCGTCGTCCGTCAGTTGCTGATACCCGGCGCGCTTGAAGGGGTCGAGCAGGGCCCTGGGTTGCCAGCCGGGCAGCCGGTACTGTTCGATGCGGCTGAAACCTTGCCGGACCTCCTGGCGGTACGTGCGGCTGTACGTCGGGCACTCCGGGGTCAGGCCCGCTGGCAGGGGGGCCAGCCCGTTCCAGAGCGTGCCCGGCCGCTCGATGCAGTACAGGTTCCCCTGCCAGCGCCGCTCCACGGCAAACCACCAGCCGCCCAGACCCAGCAGCCCGACGAGCGCCACGGCCAGCACGATGAAGACGGGCCTCATTCCCGCACGTGGTCCACCGCCCCGCCGATCAGGTTGTTGATGTGCTGGTCGAGCAGGCGGTAGTAGACGATGCGGCCCTCCTTGCGAAAGGTCACCAGCCGGTGGGCCCGCAGGAGTCGAAGCTGGTGGCTGACCGCGCTCTCGCTGATCCCGACCACGGCGGCCAGGTCGCACACGCACAGCTCCTCGGTGTTCAGGGCGCTGAGAATGCGGAATCGCGTGGGGTCGGCCACGATCTTGAGCAGGGCGGTGGCGTCCTCGATGCACCTCGCATCGGGCAGGGTGGCGCGGGCGCGGGCGACCGCCTCGGGGTGGACGCAGGTGACCTCGCACACATCGTCTTGAGAAGCGGTTCTCATGTCCTGACCATAGCGCAGGGCAGGGGGAAGCACCGTCACCGCATCACCTCCCGCACGTCCGCCGCCACGCGGTCCGTGTTCGTGAGCTGGGTGTAGTCCCAGACCAGGCGCCGCCGTCCCTCGCGGTCGATCAGGTACACGCCGGTGGTGTGGTTGATCTGGTAGGTCGTCTCGCTCTTGACGTCGGACTTCTGGTAGCCCACCCCCCAGGCGGCCGCGGTGTCGCTGAGCCCAGGCTCCGGAATGAAGACTCCCCCCGCCGACGGGCTGAAGAACTGGACGTACTCCCGGAGCTTTCGCACGTCATCCCGGGCGGGGTCGAGGGTCACGAGGACGGTGCGGAAGTTGGCCCGTTCCCCCTGCGGCAACGCCTGGCGCACCCGCTCCAGGGAGGCCAGGGTGGTCGGGCAGATGTTCGGGCAGTGCAGGAAGCCGAAGAACACGGCGACCGTCTGGCCGCGCAGCGAACTCAGGGCGAAGGGACGGCCGTCCTCCCCGGTGCCGGTCAAGACGGGCGCGGTCGTTCGCGGGTCATACACCGTGCCGTAGAAGGGAAAGGGGCTTTTCACGCGGGCGTAGGCCCACACGCCGCCCAGCAGCAGGCCGACCGCCAGAAGCGCCCACAGCAGGGACTGCCAGACGGGGCGTGGGGTCGCAGGGGAAGAGAGGGTCGAGTCGTTCATGGGTGCAGGTGTCCTTCGTGTCCGACATGGAGACCGGGCGGTTCCAGTTGCACGGTGCTGTGCTCGATGCCATGCCGCTCGGCGACCTCGTGGACCCGGGCGAGCAGGCCCTCCTGGGGTCCGGGCACCACCAGGTGCGCCGTGAGGTTGTGTTCGCCGCTGGTCACACTCCAGACGTGCAGGTCGTGAACTTCGGCGACCCCCGGCAGGGCCGCGAGGTCTGCCCGGAGCACGTCCAGGTCCAGCCCCTCGGGGGTGCCCTCCATCAGGACGTTCACGCTGGCCTTCAGCAGCGTCCAGGTTCGCGGCAGCACCCACAGACCGATCAGCGCGCCCAGCACCGGGTCAATCCAGGTCAGGCCGGTAAAGCGAATCAAGAGCGCCCCGGCGATCACCGCCACCGAGCCGAGCAGGTCGCTCACGACCTCCAGGTAGGCAGACTTCACGTTCAGGCTGCCCTGACTGCCGCCCACCAGGATGCGGGCGCTGATCACGTTCACGACGAGTCCCAGCACCGCCACGATCAGCATGGTGGTGCTCTGGACCTCGACCGGCTCGCGCAGGCGGCGGTAGGCCTCGACCAGGATGTACATCCCGATGGCGAAGAGCGCCCCCGCGTTCACGGCCGCCGCCAGGATCTCGGCGCGGCGGTACCCGAAGGTGCGCTGACGGTCGGCCTGGCGCTGCCCGATGCGGATCGCAAACAGGGACAGGGCCAGCGCCATCGCGTCCGTGAGCATGTGCCCGGCGTCGGAGAGCAGCGCCAGGCTGCCCGAGAGAAAGCCGTAGATGACCTCGACGACCAGAAAGCTGCCGGTCAGCCCCAGGGCGAGGGTGAGTTGCCGGGCGCTCGCGCTCGCCCCGTGGCTGTGCCCGTGCTCACTCATGGGTCATCCCGTCCATCGGGGTCGGGGCCGCCTCGTCTTTCGGGGCCGTCGTCGGCGTCTGCGGCCGAACGCCCCGCCCGGCGAGCAGCGCGTCGATGGCCTCGATCTCCGAGGTCTGCGCGGTGATGACCCGCTCGGCGAACGCGCGGACCTCCGGGCGGTTCACGTCCCGCAAGGCCGACTGCGCCATCGCCACGCCGCCCTGGTGGTGCCGCCGCATCACCTGGAGGTACTGGCGCTCGGCCACGCCCACCGGCAAGTACGCGAGTTCCTGGACCTGCTGGGCGGTCGCCAGGCCCATGTGCGCCCGGTTCATCCCCGCCATCGGCGCCTCGGTCCCAGCCAGGGGTCGGCCCCAGGCCATCAGCCAGCCCTGCATCTGCCCGACCTGGGCCTGCTGGGTGAGCAGGATGTCCTGCGCGAGCAGCTTCACCGCCGGGTCCGCCGCGCGCTTGACCATCGTCACGCTCATCTCGACCGCCTGGGCGTGGTGGGCGCTCATGTCCCGGGCAAAGGTCACGTCCGCGCTGCCCTCGGCGGGGAGGCGCGGCCAGGTGGCGGCCAGCGCGCCCCCCACTACGGCCGCCCCGACCAGCCCCGCGCCCAGCGCCCGGATCAGACGGTGCCGCCGTACGCGCCGCTGCATGACGCTCCGATCTCCGGGGCCTCGCCCCCCTGCTCGTACTTCTGGAGGAACTTCTGAACGCGGGGGTCGTTCACGTCCTGGAGTTCCAGTTGGGCGTTCCAGGCGGTCAGGACCAGCGGCGCGCTCTGCGTCTCGTGAGGGGAGAGCAGGGTGTAAGTGCGGCCGTCCACCACCTTCTTCAGCGCCTCAACCTGCTCGGCAGGCAGGCCCTGCTTGTAGGTGACCCACACGGCGCCGTGTTCCAGGCTGTGCACGGCGTACTCGTCGTACAGCGGCCGGTCGTACACCCCGCAGTTCTGCCAGGCGGGGTTGTGGGCGCCGCCAGGCGGGGGCGTCTGGGCGTAGTTGATGCGCCCTGGCTGGTGGGCGCCGCCCTCGTTCTTGAAGGTCTGGACGCCCTCGATGTCGCCGCCCCCCTGGGAGCAGGCGGCGAGCAGCACGGGCAGGGTCAGCAGCAGCATTCTCTTCATGGGTTCTCCTCGGTGTGAGTAGGGGCACGGGACTCGGGGGAGGAAGGTCCCTCACGGCGTGCCTGGCGTTCTCTCCACCCGGCGTGCAGCAGCAACCCGGCGACCCCGGCGCAGACCAGCACGTCCGACAGGTTGAAGATCGGGAAACGGCCACCGCCAAGTGTCCCGGACACGGCGTCCAGCAGCGGTGAGGTCAGGTAATCGACGACCGCGCCGCGTGTCAGGCCGTCCACGGCGTTCCCGAGCGCCCCCGCCGCGATCAAGGCCAGCGGCCAGCGCTGAGCGCGGCCCAGGCGCCCCGACAGCAGCGCGGCCACGATCACCAGCCCCACGAGCAGGCGCAGGACCGCCAGGGGGGCCGTGAAGCCCCCCAGCATGCCCCAGGCCATGCCTGGATTCAGAGTGAAGTCCAGGTGCAGTACGCCCGGCAGCAGGGTCCGGTCAACGCCGGGGGTTAGGTTCGCCACCGCCCAGCTCTTGAGCAGCCCCTCCAGGGCGAGCAGGGCCAGGATCGTCGCCAGCGGCCACCCGCGTGACCCCGCGCTCACGACGCCAGCTCCAGCAGGTACAGGGCCACGAAGCCCGCGAAGAAGGCGGCGGTGATCAGCGGGGTCTCCTTGACCTCATGCGCCTCGGTGAGCAGTTCCTCGGTGACCAGGAACAGCAGGGCCGCCGCGCCGAAGGAGAGGACGATCTCCAGGGCGAGGCCCGAGAGCCCCTGGAGGAGCGTGCCCCCCAGCAGCGCACCCAGGACCACCAGCAGGCTCAGCCCGGCGACGGTCAGGATCGTGCGGCCCCGGGGCGTGCCGGACTGGCCCAGGCTGGAGGCCACCGAGACGCCCAGGAACAGCAGTTCCAGCGTCAGGGCCACCACCAGCAGCATGCCCACCCGCGCGCCCGCCGCGAAGCCCACCCCGATCAGCAGGCCGTCGATCAGCACGTCGATGCCGACCACGGTCACCAGCCCGACGTTCCCACGTGGGGCTGGCCCGCCCGCTGCCGGACGTTCCAGCCGCTCGGCCAGTTGCCGGATGACGAGCATCAGGCCCACGCCCAGCGAGAAGCCGATCACCACGCCCAGCGGCTGGTGGCCCCGGGTGATCTCCGGCAGCAGTTCGCCCGCTACGGCGGCGAACACCACGCCCGCGGCGAAGTGCTGCACGAAGGAGCGCAGCCGCTCGCCCGGCGTCCGGAAGGTGGCGAGGGTGCCGCCGAGCAGGGTGGCGGCGACTGGGATCAGCGTGAGGGACAGGAGCTGCGGGAGGGGCGCGCTCAAGAGGCCGCGGCTCCTCCCAGGGCCGCCAGAATCCGGGGGCGCTGGTCGTCGAAGGGACCGTACAAGGCCTGATCGCCGATCAACGTGACGGGGGCGATGCGGACCTGAGCTTTGGCCTGCATCTCTACCAGGGCCTCCGGGTCCCCCCGCACGTCCTTCTCGGTGAAGGTGACCCCGTGGTGGGTCAGGAGCCGCTTGACGGCCTGGCAGTCCGCGCAGTTCGGGACGGTATAGAGCGTGATCTCCGGCATGGTTCAGGCCCGGGTGGGGGTCGGCGTGGCCGTGACGGTCCGGGGGGCGGCGGGACCGCTCCCCTTCCAGCGCAGCAGGCGCAGGGCGTTGGCGGTCACCAGAGCGGTCGCGCCGGTGTCCGCCAGGATCGCCATCCAGAGGTTCGTGTAGCCCAGCAGCGTGGTGACCAGGAAGATCGCCTTGAGGCCCAGCGCGAAGGCGATGTTCACCTTGATGTTCTGCATGGTGGCGCGTGACAGGGAGACCAGATTGGCTACCCCGGTGACGCGTTCTTGCAGCAGGGCGGCGTCGGCGGTCTCCAGCGCCACGTCGGTGCCGCCCCCCATCGCGATGCCCACGTCCGACTGGGCCAGCGCGGGCGCGTCGTTGATGCCGTCGCCCACCATCGACACGCCGCCCTGCGCTTTCAGGTCCGCGATCACCTTGAGCTTGTCCTCGGGCAGCAGTTCGGCCTGCACGTCCATCCCCAGGTCCGAGGCAATGGCCCGGCCCGTGCGGGCGTTGTCCCCGGTCAGCATCACCGTGTTCACGCCGAGCGCGCGAAGCTGTGCGATGGCCTCCCTGGCGTCAGGACGGGGCTCGTCCCGGATGGCGATGACGCCGAGCGGGGTGGGGCCGTCCAGCAGCACCACGGCGGTCCGGCCCTGCTTCTCGAAGGTCTCGATGCTGGCGCTCAGGTCGGCGGGGAGGGTCGTCAGGGTCGCGGCGTACCGGGGGGAGCTGACGCTGAAGGAACGGCCCTCAACGGTGGCGGTCACAGCCTTGCCCGGGATGGCCTGGGCGTTCACGGCGGCGGGTACGGTGAGCTTGCTCCCCTTCGCGGCGTCGGTGATGGCCTTGGCCAGCGGGTGGCTGCTGCCCGACTCCACGGCGGCGGCGAGGCGCAGCACCTCTTGGCGGTCCTGCCCCACCACGTCGGTCACGCGCGGCTTCCCGGCGGTCAGCGTCCCCGTCTTGTCGAAGGCGACCGTCTTGACGCTCCCGATGCTCTCCAGCGCCGCGCCGCCCTTGATCAGCAGGCCGCGCCGGGTCCCCGCACTGATCCCGCTGGTGATGGCGGCGGGAACGCTGAGCACCAGGGCGCAGGGGCAGCCGATCAGCAGCAGGGCAATCCCCTTGTAGAGCCAGGGGTGCCACTGGGCCCCGAACAGCAGCGGCGGCACCAGGGCGACCAGAGCAGACACGGCCACCACGCCCGGCGTGTAATACCGGCTGAAGCGGTCGATGAAGCGCGCGGTGGGCGCCTTGCTGCCCTCGGCCTCCTCGACCATATGGATGATGCGGGCGATGGTGTTGTCGCTGGCGGCCTTGTCCACCCGCACGGTCAGCACCCCGTCCGTGTTGATGCTGCCCGCATAGACGCTGTTCCCGGCGCTCTTCACGACGGGCACGCTCTCCCCCGTCACGGGGCTGTCGTCGAGACTGGAGGTGCCGCTCAGGATGGTGCCGTCGGCGGGCACACGGGCCCCGGGGTTCACCTGCACGGTCTGCCCGACCTGAAGGGCGTCGGCGGGCACCTCACGGGTGCCCTGGCCCTCGACGAGCAGGGCCGTCTTGGGAGCCAGCGCCGCGAGCGCCTGAATCCCGGCGCGGGCCCGACCGGCGGCGATGCCCTCCAGCAACTCGCCGACCGCGAAGAAGAACACGACGACCGCGCCCTCGGCCGCTTCCCCGATCAGGATGGCGCCGATGGCGGCGAGGCTCACCAGCGTGTTGATGCTGAAGGGGTCACCGAAGCGGGCACTCGCCACCGCCTTCTTCGCCAGCGGCCACACGCCCAGCAGAGTCGCGGCGATAAAACCGACGGTGGCGAACTGAGGCTCGATAAAGCCGAACAGCCAGGCCAGGGCGAGCAGGATGCCGGAGGTCACGACGAGCTTGCCCTGGCCGGTCGCGTACCAGGGCTGACCGGGCTTCGGGACCTCGTGAACATGGCCGTGTCCGGCGTGGTCGTGGGCACTGTGGTCGTGACCGCTGTGATCGTGGTGGTCATGATCCAGGGCAGCCGGAGGCACCCCGCCCAGCAGCGAGGGTGTGTACCCCAGGGCCTTGAGGTTGCTCTCCAGAGTGGCCCGGGGCGTCTGCCCCTCATCGAGTGCCAGGGCCAGAGTCTGCTTGTTGAAGCTGGTCCTCACGTCCCCGGTCCCGGGCAGGCCATTGACCATCCGCTCGACCTTCTGCACGCAACTGGCACAGTCCATGCCGTCCACGAAGTATTCGAGCTGGGCTGGGGCGGCCGCCGTGGACGTGGCTGCCTGGTGCAACGGGCTGGGCGTGTACCCGAGGGCTTTGAGGTTCTCCTCCAGTTGGCTGCGGGGCGTGCGGGACTCGTCCAGGTCCAGTTCGAGGGTCTGTTTGTTGAAGCTGGTCTTCACGCCGTCCGCGCCGGGGAGACGCTCGATCATCCGTTCGACTTTCTGCACGCAACTCGCGCAGTCCATCCCGTCCACGAAGTATTCCAGGTGGGAACGGGGCATGTTGGGGTCCGAGGACGTCATGCCCGCACTATACCTGAATGTCCGCTCACATGTCGAGACGAAAAGATGTAGGATCGCTTTCGGGCCACGCGACCGCTGGGGAGACCAGCAGGCGGAGGCTGGCCCAAGGAGGCAGGATCATGACGATGGGATCACAGATTCAGGAGCACATGCCGGTGATGTGCGCGGACGGGCACCCGCACGGCGAGGTGGACCGGGTGGACGGGGAGTACATCAAGCTGACCCGGGACGACTCGGGGACGCACCACTGGTTGCCGCTGAGCGCGGTGGACCACGTGGACGAGCATGTGCACCTCAAGCTGAACCACGAGCAGGTGCATCAGCAGTGGCTGAGTGAGGACCCCCACCCCGAACACCGGCAGTAAGCCAGTCGTGATCAGGGGGCAACCCGCAAGTTGCCCCCTCTGCCTCTCCCCTCAGTGCCCGTGCCCTTACGCGCGGGCGGGCTGAGGTTGCAAGGTGGGCCGCTCGAAGCGCACCCGGTTGAGCAGCAGGGCGTTCACGGTGACGATCACGGTGCTGGCGCTCATCAGCAGGGCGGCCCACTCGGGACGCAGCAGCACCCCGTAGGCCGGATACAGCACGCCCGCCGCGAAGGGGATCGCCAGGACGTTGTAGATCGCCGCCCAGAAGAGGTTCTGCTTGATCTTGCCGCGCACCCGGCGGGCGAGGTCGATGCTGCCCGCCACGTCCGCCGGGTTGTTCTTCACCAGGATCACGTCGGCGGTCTCGACGGCCACGTCGGTGCCTGCCCCGATGGCGATGCCGACCTCCGCCTGCGCGAGCGCGGGCGCGTCGTTCACCCCGTCCCCGACCATCGCGACCTTCCGGCCTTCCGCCTGCAGGGCGGCGATCTTCGCCGCCTTGTCCTCCGGCAGCACCTCCGCGATCACGGTGTCCATCCCCAGCTCGCGGGCGACCGCCTCCGCCGTCCGCGCGTTGTCCCCGGTCAGCATCACGGTCCGCACCCCCGCGTCGTGCAGCGCCCGCACGGCCTGCCTGGCGGTCTCCCGGACCGTGTCGGCCACGGCGATCACGCCCAGGGCCTGGCCGTCCGCCGCCGCGTACATGGCGGTCTTCCCGTCCCGGGACAGCCGCTCGGCCGCCTCCGGCAGGGTGCTCACCTCCACGCCCTCGCGCGCCATCAGCTTGCGGTTGCCCAGCAGCACCCGCCGCCCAGCGACCGTCGCCACCACGCCGTGCCCGGGCACCGAGTCGAAGGTCTCGGGCTTCCGGACCTCCAGCCCTCGGGCCCGGGCACCCGCCACGATGGCCTCCGCCAGCGGGTGCTGGGAGGGCTGGTCCGCCGAGGCGGCCAGGCGCAGCAGTTCCGCCTCGCTCACGCCCGACGCGGGCACGAGATCGGTCAGGGCGGGCTTGCCCTCGGTCAGCGTGCCGGTCTTGTCGAAGACGACCGTGTCCACGCCGGCGGTGGCTTCCAGGGCAGTGGCGTTCTTGAACAGCACGCCCTCCCGCGCCCCCTTGCCGACGCCCACGGTGATCGCGGTGGGGGTGGCGAGCGCCAGCGCGTCCGGGCAGGCGATCACGATGGCGGAGACGGCCGCCGTCAGGGCGAAGACGACGCCCTCACCGCCCAGGAAGTACCAGGCGAGGAAGGCGACCAGACCCGAGCCCAGGGCCACGAACACCAGGTACTTCCCGGCGAGGTCCGCCAGACGCTGCGCCGGGGCCTTGCTGGCCTGCGCGTTCTGCACCATCTGCACGATGCGCGAGAGGGCCGTGTCGCTGCCGACGGCGGTCGCCCGGAAGGTGAAGGCGCCGTTCTGGTTGACCGTCCCGCCGGTGACCCGCGCGCCCGGAGGCTTGGCCACCGGAATCGGCTCCCCAGTGATCATGCTTTCGTCGACGTAGGAACTGCCCGACACCACCTCGCCGTCCACCGGCACCCGGTCGCCGGGCCGCACGGCGATCTCGTCCCCAACCACCACCTGTTCCAGGGGGACCTCGACCTCCTGCCCGTTCCGAACGACCCGCGCAGTGGAGGGGGCCAGCTTCAGCAGGGCTTCCACCGCCCGTCCCGTGGCGAAGCGTGAGCGCATCTCCAGCCAGTGACCCAGCAGGGAGAGGGTGGTGAGCATGGCGGCGGCCTCGAAGAACACCTCGCCGCCCCCCAGGAAGAGGGTCGCGTAGACCGAGAAGAGCCAGGAGACCAGGATGCCCGTGGCGATCAGGGTCATCATGTTCGCCTCGCCGCGCCTGAGGGCCCGCCACGCCGCGCTGATGAACGGCCAGCCGCCCCACCACACGACGGGCGTCGAGAGGATCAGGCCGAACCAGGCCATGCTCAGGCCGAAGGGCGGCATGGCGGTGAAGCCCAGCGACTCCCCAATCGGCGAGTACAGGATCAGCGGCACCGTCAGGACGAGCGAGATCACGAAGCGGCGCAGCATGTCGCCCACCATGTCCGCCCCGTGCCCGGCGTGCTCGTCGTGGCCCATTTGCGCGTGCGCGCCCGCCCCGCCGGCCGTCATGGCGGCGTGGTCGTGCCCCGCGTGCGCCGTCTCGGAGGACGCATCGCGCCTGCCAGGCTTCATTGCCCCGTGATCGTGGGCTGCGGGGTGCGAGGCGCTGGCGGTCATGGCCGGGTGGTCGTGCCCGGCGTGCCCCGTCTCGGCGTGGGTGTCCCGGCGGCCCTGTGAGTGGGTGGGAGGGTCGTGGTGCGTGGACGTCGCGGCCTGGGCCAGCATCGCCGCGTGGTCGTGCCCGGTGTGCCCGTGGTCCGCGTGCCCGACGCGGGGATGCCCCGGCTGCACGGCGGACGGCGGGCAGTCCTCGCAGTCGCAGTCGTACCCGGCGGCGTGCAGGCGGCGGCGCAACTCGGGCTCGGTCACTGTGCCGGGGTCGTAGCCGAGGTGGGCGACGGCGCGCGTGCGGTCGATGTGCACGCTCTGCACGCCCTCGATGGCGGAGAGGCTGCGCTCGAGGTCGGCAAACTCCGAGCCGTCGTAGCAGTTGCGGAACGCCACCTCCAGAACGCTGGAGGTCTGCGTGCTGGCTCCAGTCTGGCCGTGGTGGTGCGTCTCGTGCTGTCGCGTCATTGTTTCCCCCTGCTTTCCCGCTCATCGCCTCACGGCGTGATCGCCCCGCGCCGTGAGGGTAGGCGACACGTGTTCAATTCCTGTAAACCCTGCGGGCAAGCGCGGCGGTCGCTGCCCGCAGGGATGAACCGTCTGGCGAGTGCCCGCTTCGCCCGCGCACCGATGACGTTCTCAAGGGCTCCAGTGAGGCTGGCGCGGTCGTGACCTCGGCCTTTCGGGAAGGCGCGGGGTGCTCTACCGCCAGAATGCCTTCCCCGCCCTGACCCTATACCCTCCCCGGGGGGATGTCAAGGCTGAACACGGCACTTGGGTTCAGCTAAGCAGACGTAGAACTTCATGGCAGGCCGTCGTCAACACATCAGTCAGGCTATCCTCTGGGGGTGGATTAGAATTCAGGCAGCTTGGGGCGGAACAGTTGGCCTGAGGGGCGAGGTGAGCAAAAATCGCTGCCGGGTGGGGTCCAGGCCCTGCACCAAGACGTGGGCAAAGTAGGACGGATCTTCGCGCCGGCACTGTTACCCTGCGGCCAGCGGGAGGAACCTTTGGCAGCTCTGGAGACCTTCGTCCTACCAAGACAGCACGCCGGTCGTATCACCCTTCACAAGAACGTCCTTGAGCAGCTCGCCTCGCCGGAGATGGTCCTGCTCGACTGCACGGCCCGGCCGTACCGGCGCGGCCGAACGACGGGAACGCTCGTCGAGGCTCCCGGAGCGCCCTCCATCCTGGTCGTGCCCAGGCCCGTGAAGCCCCCGGACGACGTGGACGCCGTCCTCTGGACGGAGGGAGGTGCCCTTCCCACTTCTCGGGCGGACGTCGAACACCTCAGGGCGCGCTGGGTGCAGCCGAAGTTCTCCCGCCACATGCCGCTTCCCGAGGACGCACGCGAACGTGCTCTGGCCTCCTGGCGCGACCGCTTCCGCTTCGTGGAGGAGACGGTCCTGGAGGACGGGCGCCTTCAGGAGGGGCTGCGCTCGCCACAGATCGGCGCACTCCACGCGGCGCTCGCGCACTGGAAGATGACGAACGAGCCCGCGACGGTCGTCATGCCGACGGGGACGGGCAAGACGGAGACGATGCTGGCCCTGCTGGTGCAGCAGCGCCTTGAGCGGCTGCTGGTCGTCGTTCCGAACGACGCGCTCCGAACACAGATCAGCGAGAAGTTCCTGACCCTCGGGCTGCTCAAGAAAGTCGGTGCGCTGGACCCCACGTGCCAGCTTCCCGTCGTGTGCAGACTCGACCACGCCCTTCAAAACACCCAGCAGGCCGACGACGTCTTCGGGCCCTGCAACGTCGTGGTCACCACGATGGACGTGCTGCGCCTGTGCGGTGATGACGCCAAGGCCCGCATCGTCGCCCTGTGCTCGCATCTGTTCATCGACGAGGCACACCACATCGGGGCGAAAACTTGGAAGCAGACGCGGGAGCTGTTCCTGGACAGGAAGATCCTCCAGTTCACTGCCACACCGTTTCGCAGCGGCCGTGAGCCCATTCCGGGCAGGGTGATCTTCAACTACCCCCTCCTCAGGGCGCAGGAGGAGGAGTACTTCAAGCCCATCCTCTTTCGGCCGGTCTCGGCTCTGGACCGGGATCAGGCAGACGAGCTGATCATTACGAGGGCGCTGGAAACCCTCGACGCGGACCTGGCTCCCGGCGAGGATCGGCCCGCTGGCTTCGACCACCTGGTGATGGCCCGCGCCGACAACGTGCGGCGGGCCGAGGAACTCCATGCCCGGTATGCGGAGGCCTGCCGCGGGAAGCCGTACGGGGCGGTCCTCGTGTACCACGCCATGTCAGCGCAGGACAAGCGCGCGGCCCTGGAGGCCCTGGCGCGGCGCGAGGCGCGGGTGGTCGTCTGCGTGAACATGTTCGGGGAGGGCTTCGACCTGCCGAACCTGAAGATCGCGGCGATGCACGACATCCACAAGAGCCTCACGATCACCCTGCAGTTCACCGGACGGTTTACCCGGGCGAGCCGGGCGCTGGGGAACGCGACGCTGATCGCGAACGTGAGCCTGGCCGAGGTGCAGGCGGAACTCCGTGACCTGTACGCCGAGGACCCAGACTGGAACGTCCTGTTGCGGGTCCTGAGTGCCGAGGCGTCCGGACGCCAGGAACAGCTGATGGACTTCCTGGACACGTTCCAGAAGACCGAACGGGCCCTCCCCATTCAGAACATCTCGCCCAAGATGAGTGCCGTGGTCTACCGGACCACCTGCCCCATGTGGGACCCCGACCACATCACGGACGTGGTCGCCGAGGACCGGCTCTACGCCCCGCCCACCATCAGCCACCGGGAGCACGTCGCCGTGTTCGTCACCCGGGACCGGACCCCGGTGGCCTGGGGTGACTTTCACACCCTGCAGAACGTGATCTGGGACGTGTCCATCCTGCACTGGGACGCCGAGCGGCACCTGCTGTACGTCCACAGCTCGGACCTCGACGAGATGCCCGACAGGCTCGCCAGGGCGGTCACCGGCGGCACGGCGGAACGGGTGGTGGGCGAGACGACCTTCCGCTGCCTGCACGGCATCCAGCGCCTGACGCTCACGAACCTCGGCCTGAGCAGCACGATCCGTGGAGCGGTGCGCTTCACCATGTTCATGGGCTCGGACATCGTCTCCGGCCTCGCCGAGGCCTCTACCCAGGACCGCACGAAGTCCAACATCTTCGGGTTCGGGTATGAGCGGGCCGAACGGGCCAGCGCCGGCTGTTCGGCGAAGGGGCGCCTCTGGTCCTACCAGATCGCCCCGACCGTGTACGACTGGATGCGCTGGTGCCACTCGCTGGGTGCGAAGTTGATCGACGATTCCATCGACGTGAGCGGTCTTCTGGAGCGCGCCATCAAGTGGCGGACGGTCGAGGGCCGTCCCCGGGCGGTGCCGCTCACGGTGGAGTGGTCCGAGGACATCCTGGCGAGGCCGGAACAGTCGATCACGTTCGAGCTGAAAGGAACGGCCTCGCACCTGTACGAGACGGGCCTGGCCGTGACGACCTTCCAGGAGGACGGGCCGCTCCGCTTCAGGGTCTTCACCGAGGAGCACTCCGTGGAGTACGAGGTCGTATTCGGCGACGATGTGGGCTACCGGCCGGTGAACGGCGTGGAGGTGCTGGTCACCACCGGCAAGGCGGAGAAGAACACCCGTGTCCCGCTGTCCGAGTGGCTCGTCCGATATCCGCCGACCACGTACTTTCATGACCGGACCGTGATGTGGGGCCGCCTGATCGCCCACCCGGCTCCCGTGACGGCGCCCTTTTCGACGGAGCGGGTGGAGGCCTGGGACTGGACGGGCACGAACATCCGCGCGGAGTCGCAGGGCCCCCACCGCGACCCGGCGACCGTGCAGTACCGGGTTGTCCAGTGGCTGCTCGGGCAGGACTTCGACATCGTGTTCGATGATGACGACACCTGGGAGGCGGCGGACATCGTGGCGATCAAGCTGCACGACGACCGGCTGGTCGTCCGGCTCTACCACTGCAAGTACTCGGGCGAGGACCAGCCCGGCGCCCGGGTCGGCGACCTGTACGAGGTGTGCGGCCAGGCACAGAAAAGCGTGCACTGGCGCGCGGACGTCGAGGGACTTTTTCAGCACCTGCTCAAGAGGGAGGGGGAACGGCAGGCGCGTCACGGCACGACGCGGTTCGATCTCGGGGATGCGGCGACCCTGCGTGCGCTGGGACGCAGGGCACGGTACCTCCGGCCCGAGTTCCACGTTTCGGTCGTGCAACCTGGTGTTTCCAAGCGCAGGATCTCCGATGCTCAGTTGAATCTGCTCGCTGTCACCGAGCTGTACCTGCAGGAGACTTACGGCATCACGTTCGGCGTGATCACGAGTGATTGAGCGTTCGACGTGTGGGGGACCGGTGCGGGTTTTTGACGGTTTCGACGCTCGCCCACCCCATCCTGAAGGGTGCCGACCGAGCCCACAGGTTCTCAGTCTGTGCTTACAGCGCCCGGGCGATGGCCTCCACGGCACGCAACCCCTGTCCGAAGCGGGCCATCGCCTCGCGGTGCCGCTCCAGCTCGCTGTAGGGCAGGTAGCGCATGTTCAGGTGGGACACCGCCTGGAAAGCGGGGCGGCGCAACTGGTCGCGGACGTCCGACTCCCGGGCGTCGGGGGCCACCAGGTAAAGGCCCTGGACCGCCCGCTCGGGGGCGCCCAGGGCCAGGTCGAGCATCCGCACGATCCCCGAGTAAATCGAGGTGGTGTGCTCCACCTCGAAGGCGGCCGCCGGGGCGAGCGTCCCCCGCTCGAACCACACCACGTCGATCAACCGCACCGCGTCCGCCCCGGGTGTGCCCGCGATCCCGGGCGGAAGGGTGTCGAGGCACCCGTCGCCCAGGCGACCACCCGCGTAGGCCCGCGAGCGGTCGTTCGCGGCGATCCACACGTCGAAGCCCAGCGCCCGGCCCAGGTCGCGCAGCCAGCCCTGCACCTCGATGTGGGTCCGGTCCCCCTCCCGGGCCGCGGCCAGCGCCTTGCTGGCGCTCGCCGACTCTTCCCGCACCTTCGCCAGGTCCGCCTGCCAGGCACTCAGCGCCGCCCCGTCATCCTCACGGGGCGGGGGCGTGTATCGCCCGCTGCCCAGGTCGAAGAGCAGCCCCGCCACGGCGCCCAGGTCGTTGGACAGCAGGCCCCGGTGCGTCCCGTTCAGCCGCAGCATCCCCTCCCGCAGCGCCAGGTATTCCTCCCACTTTCCGAGCTTCACCTTGGCCCCCGTGAGGGCGTTGTAGCCGTTCACGATGGCGGTGTTGAAGGGCGGCATGTGCGTGGGGTGCAGGAAGTACAGCAGGTTGGCGGCGGCCGGGCCCAGGCCCTTGATGGCCCGGCGGTCGAGCTCGCGGATGGCGCGGATCAGGTCGTCGCCGCCCGTGCAGCACGCGCAGGTGTCGAGAAAACGCCCGAAGGCCCGCTGGTGGTCGGGGTTCTCGTAGATGTCGGGGATGCGCAGCTTGGGCTTCCACAGGAAGGCGTGGTCGGCGCCCTTGAAGATCTGGCGTTGCTCGGCGATGGAGTGCACCACCGTCTCCAGGGAGGAACCCCGGTACTGGGTGCCGAAGCTCCCTGCCTCGATCTCCTTCACCACGGTCTGAAGGCCACGGCGGATGGAGCGAAAGTTCTTGAGGCGTTCCTCCCACAGGAACCAGGTGCGGTAGGTGCCGCCAGAATCGTCGCGCCAGTGCCGGATCAGCGTCTCGAGCGTCTGCATGGGGATGGTGTAGCACAGGGATTTCCAGCGGCCGGGCGAAAGTGGGGGAGGGTGTGGTCTCCGGTCGCCGGGTCCGGGCGTCCTCCCCCTTCTCGTCCGGGGAACCCTCGTTCCTGCCACCTGCCCACGACCACGCCGCGGTTGAACGCATCACGGCTGCCAGCCTCTTCTTTTACATGGTCTTGAGGCTCGGGTGACCTTTACACGAATTGAACACAACGCTGCCTACGCTGACAGGGCGACGATTTCTTCACACCGCCGCGCCGCCCACGGCCGCCCGCCCTCACGTTCACGACCAGGAGAGTGCCCATGCCGCAGAACACCGCCCGGATGCTCCAGACCCACCCTAGCCCTGCGAGCGTCTTCGACCAGGGGGCACTTGCGGAGTGCATCGACGCCTGCTTCGAGTGCGCGAACATCTGTACCTCGTGTGCCGACGCCTGCCTGGGCGAGCAGGGGCACCTCTCGCACCTCGTCCACTGCATCCGCCTCAACCTCGACTGCGCCGACGTGTGCGCCGCGACCGGGCGGGTCCTCTCGCGCCTGACCCAGCCCGACCAGAACGTCCTGCGCGCCCAGCTTCAGGCCTGCCTCGCCGCGTGCCAGGCGTGTGGGCAGGAGTGCGAGATGCACGCCCGCGACATGAACATGCAGCACTGCGCGGTGTGCGCCGAATCCTGCCGCCGCTGTGAACAGGCCTGCCAGCAACTCCTGGGGAGCATGAGCGCATGAACAAACTGATCCTGACCCTCGCCCTGATGGCCCTGCCCGTGAGTTCCGCCCAGGCGGGCGGCAGTCAGGGGGGCACGGCGGCAACCATGTCCACGACCATGATCATTCAGATGCAGTCGGACATGCGTGCCCGGATGCAGCCCATGCTGGAGGACCTGCGCCGCCTGTCCGGCACCGCCTTCGACCGGGCGTTCTTTTCCATGATGATCCCCCACCACCAGAGCGCCATCGAGATGAGCCGGACCGCGCTACCCCGGCTGCGCGACCCGCTCGTCCGCGCGTGGGCGCAGGGCATCATCGACGATCAGCAGAAGGAGATCGCCGAGATGCAGGCCGAGTTGCAGCGCCTGGGGGGCGTGGACACGGCGCGGCAGAACCGAATGCGTCAGGCCATGTCGGGCATGGGGCAGAGGATGACCCAGATGATGTCCCAATCGCAAAGCCCCGACCACGCGTTCCTGGAGATGATGACGCCCCACCACGGCTCGGCCAACGAGATGGCGAACATCGCCCTGCAAAACGGCCAGACCGACCATGTGCTCGACATCGCCCAGCGCATCATCATGACGCAGGCCGACGAGATGCACGACTTCAAGGACTGGCTGCGCACCCACCAGTAAGGCGATTCCCTCCGGGGCACCTGCCACGCGTGTGGCAGGTGCCCCCTCGTGTGGTGCACACGGGTCCTGCCGTCAGGGGGTCCGCCCGACGCTCCCCGTCGAGGACACCAGCCTGGCCTGAGAAGGGGTCCGGCGCGCGGGAGGCTGGAGTTCCCCGAACCTGGGCGTCGCCCGGCCGTGGCAGGGGGCAAACTCCCCGCCGTCCGCCCTGCCGCCTTAACACAAAGGCAACACGAGGTCCGTACCGTGTCCGGGTGACCTTTTCACGCCTCCTCTGGCCCGCCCTGCTGCTCGCCCCGGTGGCGGGCGCCGCCCCCTACGCGCAGCAGACCAGCTTCGGCACCCCGTCCCCGCTGATTCAGGCCGCGCAGGCCCGGACCAGCGTGAAAGCCACCTGGGAGGCGCTGCCCCAGCCCCGCGGCGGCCAGCTCGAGAGCGGCGTGGTGGAGGTGGCGCCGTTCAACGAACTCGTCCCCAGTTGGAACGTGACGGGACCGGGAGAGAGCCCCCTGACGCTGGAGGTGCGCGTGCGGCGGCCCGACGGCCGCTGGACGCCGTACTTCGGGTTCGGGACCTGGCGGGCGGCAGGACCCCGGGCCAGTCAGCCGGTGACGCGCACGGCGGACGGCACGGTGAACACCGACACCCTGACCCTCCCCTTCCGCGCCGCGGCCTTCCAGTACCGCGTGACGCCGGGGGCGGGGCTCCAGGTGCGCCTGCTGTCGTTCAACACGTCGGACAGCGCCCTGCGCCTGCGGGACCAGGGCCGGGGCGGGCAGGCGATCTCCTGGAACAGGGTTCTGGCGGTCCCCGGGCTCTCGCAGATGATCTACCCGGGCGGGGGGGAGGTCTGGTGCAGCCCCACCAGCATCTCCATGATCCTGGGCTTCTGGAACCGCCCCGTGCGGGTGCCGGACGCCGCCAAGGCCACCTTCGACACCCGGTACGACGGCTTCGGGAATTGGCCCTTCAACACCGCGTATGCTGGAACTCAGGGTTTGCAGGCCCTTGTGACGCGCCTGGGCAGCCTGCGAGACGCCGAGGCGTACCTGGGGCAGGGGCTGCCGCTCGCGGTGAGCGTGCGCTTCAAAGCGGGCGAGCTGCCGGGCGCGCCGCTGTCCTGGTCGAACGGGCACCTGATGGTGCTGACCGGCTTCGACGCGCAGGGCAACCCGGTGGTGAACGACCCGGCGGCGAGGAGCGACGCGGGCGTGCGGCGCATCTACCCGCGCGCCGTCTTCGAGCGGTTGTGGCTCAGCCACGCGGGCGGCATGGCGTACGTGATGGCCCCTCTCCCCGGAGTCCTGTCTCAGGACGGGCCGAAGTAGTCTAACCGCATGGCCTGTCTCACGGCCCGCATCGTTTCGGCCGCCACCTCCCGCCCGCGCCCCGTGCCCTCCCGCACGACCCGCTCCACGTCGCCCCGGTGCCGCGCGAACTCGGCCCGCCGCGCGCGGATGGGCGCCAGGGTCGCCTCCAGCAGATGCCGTTTGACCCGCACGTCCCCCAGTCCCCCGCGGCGGTAGTGCGCCTTGAGGGCCGCCACCCCGGCCCGGTCCGGGTCAAAGGCGTCGAGGTACGCGAATACCGGGTTCCCCTCCACGGTCCCCGGGGCCTCCACCCGGAGGTGGTTCGGGTCGGTGTACATTCCCCGCACCTTGCAGGCCACCTCGTCAGGCGGGTCGGACAGGAAGATGGCGTTGCCCAGGGACTTGCTCATCTTCGTCTTGCCGTCGAGTCCGGGGAGGCGCGCCACCTCTCCCAGCAGGGCCCGGGGCTCGGTGAGCACGGGAGCGTAGAGGCGGTTGAAGCGCCGCACGATCTCCGCCGTCTGCTCGATCATGGGGAGCTGGTCCTCCCCCACGGGAACGAGATGCGCGCCGAAGGCCGTGATGTCCGCCGCCTGGGAAACGGGGTACACGAAGAAGCCGGCCGGGACGGACTCGCCGTACCCCTTCTGGGCGATCTCGGTCTTGACCGTTGGGTTCTGACGCAGGTGCGAGACCGTCACGAGGTTCAGGTAGAGCACGGTCAGCTCGGCGATCTCGGGCACCTGGGACTGGAGGACGAAGGTGGCGACCTCGGGGTCGAGGCCCACCGCGAGCTCGTCGAGGGCCACTTCCATCACGTTGGCGCGGACCTTTTGCGGGTGCTCGAAGTTGTCGGTGAGGGCCTGCACGTCGGCGAGGAGGACGTAGGTCTCGTAGTCGTGCTGGAGGGCGACGCGGTTGCGCAGGGAACCCACGTCGTGGCCGAGGTAGAGGGGGCCGGTGGGCCGGTCTCCCGTCAGGATGCGCTGCTTCATGTGCGGTCTCCTTGAACCCAAAAGAAAAGGTGCCCAGCACGTCCCCGGCGCACGCGAGAACACGCGGAGGTCACCCGGTCACCAGCGGGGCCACCGCGCGCATTCAAGCTCATGGCGGTCACTGGAGCAGGGCGCGGGTCGGTCCGCTGGTGGTGCGGCCCGGGTCCTCACCGCCTCCGGCGTGGCCTGGGCCGTTGCAACTTCATCCCCTCCCCGGTGAATCGGCGATGCCAGAACGCGAACTGCCGTTGCCGCTCGGGGGTGGCCGCCTCGCGCGCCAAACCATAGGGATCGTTAAGCTGCGGGGGCACACGCTCCGGGCGCGGGGTGCTGGTGCCAGTGACCTGGTCGAAATCCTCCCAGGTGCTCCAGCTGGGGGCCTCCCGCTGCTGCTGGCCCGCACTCCAGGCGAGGTCACGCAGATGCTGTTCGCGGGTGACGTGCAGAACGACCGAGCTGTTCACCCGCGTGGCCGCTTCCACCTCCTCCAGGAGGGCCAGGGCTGGCCTCCTGGTGTCGTAGTCCAATCCCGAGAGGGCCTCCAGCGGGGAGGAAAGGTCAAGGTGCGCGCCGGGGTGATGCGCTCGCCGCTCCTCCACCTGGGCGTGCCACTGGGCGAACACGATCAGGTCGACCATTCGCAGCACGGGCACGACCCGGGCGTTGAAAAAGCCGCTGAGGCGGTAATGACGGGGCAGGGTCAAGAGGAAGCGCGCCGCGTGGTAGGCCGCTTCGTCCGTCCCGGGGGCCGCGTCGAAATACTCCCGCCAGCGGTCGAGCGCCACGTCGGGCTGGCCCAGTTTCTGGTGGGCCACCCCCAGCTCCCGCAGGCAGTCGAGGTCTCCCAGGGCCGCGCCCTTCTCCAGGGTCTTGAGGCCCTTGTTCACGTCGACAGCCGTTCCGTACCCGCGCAGGAGGCTGGCACCCAGCCGGGCATGGGCTTCAGGCAGACCCGCCTTGGCGGCGGCCTCGTAGTACTTCAAAGCCTCGTACCTGGACTTGGGAACGCCCCGTCCCAACTCGTGCGCCTGGCCCTGCTCGTACAGTTCCCGCGCCCGGTGTTGCCCCTGAAACTTCACCCGTTCGCGGGCGTCACGCTTGATGGGATCGGTGAGGAAGGTGGTGGCGCCGTACAATCCCTGGAGGCGCAGTTCCAGCAGGGTGTCGATGGCGAAGGTCGGGGGAATTCGGAAGAACTCGCGGCCCCGGCTCACCCGGTAGTCCGAGAGGGCCGCGTGCATGTGCTGTTCGGCGCCGTGGACGTCCTCGAAGTTGGCCTCGTAGGCGACGATGAAGTCAGTGGGGACGCCGCTGGCCCCGGCGAGTTCCCGTGCCCGTTCGGCGGCGTCCCGCGTGGTCAGGCCGACCTTGACCAGCCCCGGCATGCTGGGGTTGAGCAGGACATACAGGGTTCCGGCCTGGTTCAGGGGCGATCACCGTGTCTTCTGCCTGGCATAGGTCGTCTCTCAGCTTGACACGCCGTGGCGCGTGTCCGGGCAGGTTGCCCCACGGCCGAAGCGTGCGTTTCGGTACTGGCCCCCGGCGTCAAAGACGAGCCACGAGGGGAGCGGGGAGCAGTGGGTGTTGACCCTTGCCTCCGGGTCGGCCTCGCGGCCAGGAACAGCGGGCCGCCCGCTGGGGAGGACACCCTCTCAGGTGTACTTGAGGGCTTCCATCAGCTCCTCGACGATCTCCACGCTGTCGCCGCGAGTCGAGGCGGTGGCGACATGCGCTTCCAGGTGGCCGCGCAGCACGACCTCGCCCGCCCCGGACAGGGCGCCCTGCACGGCCTTGATCTGCCGCAGCACGTCCACGCAGTACGCGTCGTCCTTTTCCAGCATGGCGACGATGCTGTCGAGGTGGCCCCGGGCAATCTTCAGCCGTCGGGCGGCGCGTTTGCGCGCGTCCTCGGGCATGCACAGGTGGCCCGTGGACGGACTGCCCGGGTGGCAGGTGGCGGGGTCGGCGTTCGCGGTGGTCACGTTAGCCGCGCACCTGGGCACCGTAGCCCTCTTCGGCCACTGCCGCGATCAGGGCCTGGGGGTCGGCCTCGCCCTGCACGGTGGCCGTCCCGCCCTGGAGATCGACGCGGACGTCCTGCACGCCGGGGACGCCCTTGAGGGCGTTCGTCACGGCCTTCTCGCAGTGCCCACAGCTCATACCGGTCACGTTCAATTGGGTCGTCATGCCCGAAGCTTATACCCTACCGGGGGGGGTGTCAAGGTGGAGCGCCGGACTGGAGAGGATAAGGGGTGGGTGACATCCCTTACAGCCCTTGTCGAATCTTCCTTGTTGCCGTATGCTTTTCGTATATCCCCCTAGGGGGGATCAGGAGGAAGGCATGAGCAAGACCATCGAGCTGGGCGTGCAGGGAATGACCTGCGCCAGTTGCGTGGGCCGGGTGGAACGGGGCCTGAGCAAGGTCGAGGGAGTGGAGAGCGCCGCCGTGAATCTGGCGACCGAGCGCGCCACCATTACCTATAATCCAGAGCAGGCCGCGCCGCAGGCGTTGATTGCCAAGGTCAAGGACGTGGGCTACGAGCCCGTCGTAGGCGAAATCGAGCTGGGCGTGCAGGGGATGACCTGCGCGAGTTGCGTGAGCCGGGTCGAGCGGGCCCTGAAGAAGGTGGACGGGGTGCTGGACGCCAGCGTCAACCTCGCCACCGAGCGCGCCTCGGTAAGGTATCTGCCATCCAGCGTGAGCGCGGGGCAACTCAAAGCGGCGGTGAAGGGCGCGGGCTACGAGGTGCTTGAGGCTCAGGCCGGTCAGGACCGCAGCGACCTGGAACGTGAGGCGCGCGAGCGGGAAACGCGCTCCCTGAGAAACGCGGTGGCCTTCAGCGCCGTCTTCGCCATCCCCCTCGCCATCCTGGCGATGGTCCCGATGCTCGTGCCCGCCGTGAACGACTGGTTGATGAATACCTTCGGGCATAGGGTCATGACCACCCTGAACTGGGTCATGCTGGCCCTCGCGGCTCCTGTGCAGTTCGGCCCCGGGATGCGCTTCTACCGCCTGGGCTGGAAGGCCCTCAGGAACAGGTCGCCCGATATGAACTCCCTGGTCATGATCGGCACCTCGGCGGCGTTCTTCTACTCACTGGTGGTCACGCTCGCGCCGCAGGTCTTCCCCGAGGGCACCGCGCACGTGTACTACGAGGCCGCTGCCGTCGTGATCACCCTGATCCTGCTGGGCAAGTATTTCGAGGCCATCGCCAAGGGCCGCTCCAGCGAGGCGATGAAGAAGCTGCTGAGTCTCCAGGCGAAGACGGCGCGGGTGGTCCGGGGCGGCCAGGAACTCGAACTGCCCACGGACGAGGTGCTGATCGGCGACCTGATCTCCGTCCGACCCGGCGAGAAGATCCCCGTCGACGGCGAGGTCATCTCGGGTAACTCCTTTGTCGATGAGTCGATGATCACTGGTGAGCCGATTCCCGTCGCCAAGCAGACCGGCGCGGCGGTCGTCGGCGGCACCCTCAACCAGAACGGCGCCTTTCAGTTCAGGGCGACCAGGATCGGGGCGGACACCGCTCTCGCGCAGATCATCAAGCTGGTGGAGAGCGCCCAGGGCAGCAAGCCCCCGATCCAGGGCCTCGCAGATAAGGTCGTCTCGGTGTTCGTTCCCATCGTCATCGTGATCGCCGCCCTGACCTTCCTGATCTGGATGCTGGTGGGCGGGAGCACTGCCCTCTCGTTCGCCCTGGTCACGACCGTCGCGGTGCTGATCATCGCCTGCCCCTGCGCGATGGGACTGGCGACCCCGACCAGCATCATGGTGGGCACCGGCAAGGCCGCCGAACTGGGCGTCCTCTTCCGCAATGGCACGGCGCTCGAAGGGCTCCAGAGCGTGAACGTGGTGGCCGTGGACAAGACCGGCACCCTGACGAAGGGCAGGCCCGAACTCACCGATCTCGTGACCGCGCCCGGCTTCGACCGCGCCGAGGTCCTGGGACTGATGGCCGCCGCCGAGGAGCAGAGTGAGCACCCTATCGCCCGCGCCATCGTGGACGCGGCGAAGAGAGAGGGCATCGCCATCCTCCCCCTCGAAAGCTTCGAGGCGGTGCCCGGGTACGGGCTGGAGGCGCGCGTGGAAGGCCGCCTGGTGCAGGTCGGCGCCGACCGCTACATGCACCGGCTCGGGCTGAACGTGGATCAGTTCGCCGCCCAGGCCGAACGGCTCGGGGACGAGGGCAAGAGTCCGCTGTACGCGGCCATAGGCGGCCAGCTCGCCGCCGTGATCGCCGTGGCCGACCCGATCAAGGAGGGCAGCCCCGAGGCGGTCCAGGCGCTGCACCGGCAGGGCCTGAAGGTGGCGATGATCACCGGGGACAACGCCCGCACGGCGAACGCCATCGCCCGGCAGCTCGGGATCGACGAGGTGCTCGCCGAGGTGCTGCCCAGCGGCAAGAGTGACGCCGTCAAAGAACTCCAGGCGAAAGGCAGCAAGGTGGCCTTTGTGGGAGACGGCATCAACGATGCCCCGGCGCTCGCCCAGGCCGATGTAGGCCTCGCTATTGGAACTGGAACTGACGTGGCCGTAGAGACCGCCGACGTGATCCTGATGAGCGGGGACCTGCGCGGGGTGCCGAATGCGCTGGCGCTGAGCCGCGCGACGCTGCGCAACATCAAGCTCAATCTGTTCTGGGCCTTCGCGTACAACATCGTGCTGATCCCGGTCGCGGCGGGGGTGCTGTACCCGGCCTTCGGCTGGCTGCTCAGCCCGGTGCTGGCGGCGGCGGCGATGGGCTTCTCCAGCGTCTTCGTCCTGACCAACGCGCTGCGCCTGCGCGGCTTCCGTCCGCCCGTGCGCCCTGATCCCGTTCCGGTGGCCGCGTCCAGGCCGACTCCTGCGCGTGCCTGACCCTCAACAGGGCCGTTGCCGGCCGGCAACGGCCCACCCCTCCCTGTTCAGGAGTTTCCTATGACCAAGCTCACCGTCGGCCCCTGGATTGCCTCGCAGAAACTGCCCAGCCGCGACCTGGGCCGCGACCGCCTCGCCTTTCTCGAACGCACCCGGGTGCGGCAGGATCCGCAGGCGGTCGCTGGGTTTCCCCTGGTGGGCCTGGGCGGCAGTTGCGGGAAGCCCTGCTTCGCCCTGCCCTACGTCCTGACCTGGACCGACGACAACAGCCGGCGCCTGGAGGATGTGGCCGCCGAGTTCGGGTGCTACGTCGAGTACGGCGTGTATCCTCACCTGAAGCTGCACGAGAACGACCAGGAGGTGGCGGCGGTGCAGGACTGGACGACCTTTGCGACGGTCTACCTGCGGCCCGGGTACGAGCGGGCCGAGGAGTTGCTGGTGCGCCTGGCGGAGACCCTGGCACCGCCAACCCACTGAGCACTCCCGGCATAGGTCACGGCCAGCAATGTCGCTGGCCGTGATGTTGTGGATAGAACTCTCCAGCCTGCGGTCGTGCCGCTCCTGCATTGGGCATCTCGCGGCCCACCGCTGTCCGCCTCCAGGTCCGATTACGGTATCAGCTGCCCGACCAGCCTGGCCAACTCGCCGTAGTGGGCCAGCTTGGTCTGGAAGGGCATGCGCGCCAGGCCACTCGGTGAGGGCAGCACGAAGTCCACGACGCCCTCGATCAGGGCCTCCTCCTGCCTTCCCCACGGGGCCCGTGGTCTTCCCGCCGCCGGCAGGTACACGCCCTTTCCGGTGTACGCGACGATAGGAATGTCATGGCGGGTCACCAGTCCCTTGAGGTGCGGCACCCCGGCACGCAGCTCCGCACGGGTCAATTCGGCGGCGCTCGCGGTGGGCCGGGCCACCAGGTTGGTCGAGCCCAGGCCCCACCGCAGCATCAGGCGGTCTTCTTCGGGGCGCAACAGGTGTGGGGTCAGGCCAGAGGCGGCCAGCAGCCGCCAGAACCCGTTGCCCCGCCCCGCGTAGTGATGACCGATCTGCGCCGCGCGAAGGCTGGGGTTGAAGCCGACGAACAGCACGCGCACGCCCCCTCCCACCAGGTCCTGCAACCCGGCTGGGGGAATGTCGTCCCGGTCCTCTATCAGCCTTGGTCACCTTGCCGGGACCCGTTCAAGCCGCTACAGGTCGTACAGCAGCACGGCCAGGTCGAGGCGGAGTGTCCGGTCCTGCGGATGGCTGAGGCGGAAACGGAAGCGGCGCTGGGCGAGGTCGATCTCGCGCTCCTCCACGTCCTGTGCATGGGCACGCACGGTCGCCAGGATTTTCGCGGCGACGGCCGAGATGTCCCGGGTACGGTTGAAGACGACGACGGCGGTGAGGAGGTCACGGGACGTGAGGTACCCCAGCAACTGATCAACCGTTTCCAGGAACATCTTCTCGCCGCCCCAGAACTTGCATTCTCCGACAAAGGCGGTCTGGCCCCCGTACTGCACCAGGAGGTCCGTCTTGCCGGTCCAGTTGAAGGTCTCTCCCGTCGCCTGGCCCGGGAAGTACATGTTGAGGGCGGCGAGCAGGACGTCGCGCAGGGCCTCCTCGCCCAGCTCCCGCACGACGGTGTTGCTGCGCTCCAGGCGCCTCGCAAAGCGGTCGAGGGCCTCCAGCACCAGGGCGTAGTCGTGCTCGGGAAGCAGGGCGGCCTGCTGCGGATGGGGCAGGGTTGGGCGGCCAAGGAGGCTGAGCTCAGCCCTTTCGCGCGCTTCAAAGAGGTGACGGGCAACCCTCGACGGGTCGAAGGTGGAACCGAGACCGTGCAATTCCGCCTGGCGCAACGTCTAGGCGAGCTGTCGGCGACGCTCCTCCAGGATGTTCAGGATGCCCTGCAGCAGACGCTTGTTGTAGGGCCCGACTTCGGCCTCGACCTGGGTCAACCACCACTCGAACGGCTTGATCCTGCCCGCGACGGTGGGCAGGTAGGTCGAGGGGTTGTACTGGCTTTCGAGGAACCGGTCGGTGAAGACGAGTTGACGCCCGGCCTTGTCGAGTTGCGCATGCGGAGGGCTCAGCGTGAAGTGTGACGGCTGATATTCGAACAGGTCCGGTGTTCCCCGGAACGGGACCAACACCCGCACCTGCGTTCCCCGGTACCCCTCACGGGGCGCGGGAAGCCCAGACGAGAAGAACCCGGGCAGGCCACGCAGCTCCTGTGGGCTGAGCGAGACGCCCTTGGGCCCGTCGATCACGGGCTTCCCGAGGACGGGCGTCACCAGTCGGTGGTTCTCGGCGAGACGCTCGGCCTCGGCCGTCAAGTCGCCGTACAGGAGCGTCTGATCGTCCAGGCGCCGGGCCTCGTCCAGGGCCGCCTGCTGACGAAGGCGGAGGTGCTCGCGGAGCGAGGATTTCGTGAAGAGGGTTCGCGCCGTCACGTCCTTATCCTGAAGGGAGGGCCCCGGGGACTCAATGGTGCGGGGAGACGGCCCACGGAAACGGGCGTTGCGGGCACGGCCCAAACGCCTACAGCAGAGCGAACTCTACCGTGCAACACGGTGTGCCCGGATGGCGCTGGGCAAAATGAACCGGCCGAGATGGCGTGCCGCAGGTGCTTGCAGGGCGATCCCCCGCTCTCCCAGGGGCTGTCTACTGACCCCAGCGACTTCGACTTCCAGGGCCGGCCTCCTCGTTCACAGGGCACGCTGAGGAGAGAACACTCTGGTGCTTGCCCGTACCGGCCCTCGCCCCACCGGGTTCCCGGGTCGTGGCAGATCTTCGACAGGAGGCCCCCACTGTGGCGGCATGGAATGATTTTCAAGACAGCCTGGCGCCTATGTCGCCATTCGACCTGTTGTGTGGGGTCGCCGCTACACAGCTCTACCCCGAGAACGCTGACCGACTCTTGCGCCTCGAAGCGCTTGCACAAGCCGCTCTGTCCCTGCCGGGGGCGGCGGGTGGGCGCAGCCCCTCGGTGGACGAGTTTCGCCGGCTCGCCGACAGGGCCGGCGCGGTCTCGGGCTTTTCCATGATGGAGGACCCCTCTGACAACGCCTTGACCGAACACCTGATCGTAGAGGCTGGGGATTTCGTGGTGTTTCCCGGCATCGAGGAGGAGGCCGTCCACAGCGTGGAGCAGCTGCTCGCGGCGGCGCTGACGCTGCTTCGGCGCGGAGCCGGGACGCCTGAACTCGGCCCTGTGGTCCGCTCGTGCGTGGCGCTCCTCGCGTTGAGCGGCGAGGTGGACCGCCGCCGGGGTCAGGCCCCTGTGCCGGGTACGCCCTCATCCAGCGTGTTCCTTCCGGAGGACGGCAGTTTCGAAGTCCTGAAGGCCGCCGTCACGTACACGGAGCGGGACCTGGCCGGCGTGCTCGCGGCCCTGGGGTTGCGCGTGAGCGACCTCGCGCCATTCATCCTGCAACCGGCGGGCGGTCCAGCGGGTGCACCGGCGCTGGACGGTGGTCCGCTCGCCCACCGGCCCCTGGTGATCATCGAGGACAGGTACGTCTTCTTCCCGGTCGGGCACGTGCTGAGAGCAGTGCGCCACCTGTTGCTGACTCCCAGCACCTTCACGGCGGCGCTCGAGGCCGCGTACCACGACCTCGCCTGGCAGGGGGTGAGGCTCTCTCTGCGCCGCATGGGTCTCCTCTATCCTCTGGCGGCGTTTGCGGGCGTCGACCTGCCGCTCGTGCGCACCCGCGCCTTTCAAGTTGAGGGTGACAAGGTACTGCACCTCGCGCTGGTCGGCGATCCTTTCCGCAACTACCGCCCGGATGACCGGTTCGAGCCCTCGGACCTGAGTGAGTTGCAACCTCACCTCGACGGGAGCTACGCCGCCCTGGAGGCCCTTTACCACGCCCTCCCCGAGGAGGAGCGGCCACAGGTCTTCTCGCTGGTCGTCTTCGAGGGCCTGGGCAACGCAGCCCTGTTGCCCAGCCTCAGTGTCGAGACCCCATACGCCCTGAGTGTGGGGGTGTCCGACCTGGAGGTGATGTCGTATGACTTCGAGCGCGACCCGCTCGGCCTGCTGTACTTCGCGCAGGCGGTGGGCGACCTGTACCGCCGGCAGCGGGTGGGCATGGTGGGCACCCTCGACCTGTTCGACGCCTACCGCCGCCACGGGCGAAGCTTCTACCTCTCGGACCAGGCACCTCCGGCGGCGCTCTTCCTGATGCCGGGGGGCGCGGGGAACGTCCGGCGCGAGCGGCGGGCCGAACTCGCCGCCCACGGCGTGCCGTACGGTCCGGTTTGGACCCGGGTCACGAATTACCACCGTGATCCGGGCGTCGCCCTCTTCCAATCGCTGGAGATGTTGCGCGGCGGCCTGATCAACCTGCTGGCCGAGGGAGACGCGCTACGAATCTGGGTGGTGGCCCAGCACGAGGAGGCGGTGGACGTGAACCTGCCGCTGATCGCCGAGACGCTCGCGTTCTGGCTGTGGCAGCTCGCCCCCCACCTCGAAGAGGATCTGGCGGAGGCTGGACCGCACCTGTTGCGGGTCGTGATCCTGCCGGTCTCCACACTCCCTCCCGACCCGGAGGCGCCGCTGACTGGCCTGCGCGTCCTGCCCGACACGCGTGGCCGCACGGTGCTGTTGCAGGTGGACGAGACGTTCACGGCCAACTTCACCACCGCGGACAACCTTCCGGAGCGCACCCTGATGCGTATGGTGCTGGGTGCACTCGAGGAGGTCATGGTGGCCCACGGGCTCCTCAGCGCCTCACCCGACCTGGAGGCGGCCATCGCCCGCGTGATGGGCGACCCGGCGAAGAAGAAGATCAGCGTGCTGCGCGATGTGCCAGTCCTGTTCGGGGGCGACGAGCTGCCGCGCGCGCGGGTCTTGCAGGAACACCAGGAGAGCCGCTCGCTGGACTTCCTTGCCAATGCCCTGGGGGCAGACTTTCCGGTGGGCACCCTCCGGGAAGGGGCGGAGGCCCCCGCGCTCCTCAACGCCGCCGTGGGGAAGCTGTACGGGGAGTTCGTTCGCCTCGCGGGGACGCTCGACGCCGGCCGGGCCCTGCCGTACTTCGTGCGGCAGCACGAGGCGACGGTTCAACAGACGGCCAGCCGCCAGTTCACGTTCGATTTCACCCGCCGCTGCTACGCCGATTACCCCATCATCCAGCAGCGCCTGCGCGAGGAGTACGGCCGCAACAACCGCACGGCCATCGCGTCGCGGTTCGTGATCGAGTACCTGACGGCGCAGCCGCCGCAGGGGGAGGATGCGCCGACCCTGGAGATGTACGACCGCCTGATCGCGCTCGCCGCCCTCATCCATGCCTTCGGCACGAACAGCGACCTTGCCTTCCACCGGCTGGCGCAGGTGACCGCCGAGATCCTGCCGTCCGGTCGGCTCGCCTCCGACCGGGGCGCTTACGAGCCCGCGAGGACGGCCTTCGAGGCCAACATGTTCGACGACGTCACGCGCGAGTCCCTGAGCCTGGCCCGCTCGTACCTCGGTGACCCGGCCTCCGGGTACGAACTGCCGGACCGCGCTGCGCTGGACGTAGCTTTTGAGCGCGAGACGGGCTGGACGCTGGGGGACACGCTGGAATTCCTTGAGACTGTCAGCGCTCTTCCCGGGGGTGGGGTGCTCCCACGGCAGATGCCCCTCCCCGACTTTCTCCGCACCGTCGCCCAGGCCCTGAGCTGGGACGAGGGCAAGGTGCGCGCCTTGCTGGACACGCTGAGCCTGACGCCGCGCCCGAACTTCCTGCGCCCGCCCAAGCCCTGGCGCCCCGAGGACGTCCAGCCGTGGCGCTTCAACCGCCGGCTGTCCTACCTGCGCCGCCCGGTCCTCCTGCTGGAAGGCGAGGCTACCCCCCAGGTGGTGTGGGGACCCCGGGCCGTCGCCTCCACCTCACACTATCTGCTGGACCTGCTGCAAAGCGGGCGCTTCAAGGCGGACAGTGTGGAGTTGCGGCAACTCCTTGGAGAAGTCAACCGCAGCCGGGGGCGAGCCTTCAACCGACAGGTGGCCGCCTTCCTGAGGGCCCTGGGCTTCCGACATGTCCAGGAGCAGGCGAAGGTGTTCGGAAGGGTGCGCATGCGTGACGAGCACGGCCTTGATCTCGGCGACGTCGACGTCTTCGTGGTGGACGACGTGCGACGCAGGGTGTACTGCGTGGAGTGCAAGAACTTTGCGGTGGCGCGCACCGCCGCCGAGACCCACGCCCTCTTCGAGCGGCTGGAGCGCGGAACCGAGACGGAACGCTCCATCGTGGAGCGCCACGAGCGGCGCGTCCACCACGTGCGGCGGCATCTGCCGGCCATCCTGGAGCACTTCGGCCTCCCTGCGGGGGACTGGGAGGTCGAGGGCTTCATCGTCTTCAACCACGATTCCGTCGCCTACTACCTTTCGAGCGCGGCTCTGCCCGTGCTGTCGTTCGAGCAGTTCGTCCGGCGAATGGAACGCGGTGTGGCGCGCGGGGTAGCGCTGCCCGAAACAGAGGGCACGCCATGATCAGGCAAAGCGGCCCGGGTGGAGAGAACCTGGAACGTCCGGTCTTTCCACCGTTCGCGCTGCTGGTCTGCGGGTTAGGAGGGCGGCTTGGTCGCCAAGCTGTACCGGATGGTGGTGTGGACCAGGGACCCACTCAGTACAAACTCAGCGGGTCGACCGGCGTTCCCTGGACCATCACCCGGTAATCCAGGTGAGGTCCTGTGCTGTTGCCGGTGCTGCCCACCCGCGCGATGACCTGCCCGGCCTCTACGCGCGCTCCCACCTGGGCCAGGTTCTCGCTGTTGTGGCTGTAGCGCGTCAACATGCCGTCGCCGTGGTCGACGACGACGGTCCAGCCCCACCCGCTCTGAGCGTCGAAACGGGATTCGGTTACCACCCCTGGCCGGGCGGCCCGGACAGGCGTACCCACGGGTGCCGCCAGGTCCACGCTCGGGTGGCGTTCGAGAAAGGGGGTGGTGACGCGGCCCTGCACCGGCAGCACGGGGGTCACCCGAATGGACGCCGCACGCACCGTGGGGGTGGTCGTCTGGCGCGTGATCGTCCCCTGCGCGGGCAGGGTGAGGCGCTGCCCGACGAGCAGCGGGCGCCTGGGATCGAGCCCCGGGTTGGCCGCGAGCAGCGCCGCGAGCGTCGTGCCCTGGCGCCGCGCGATCAGGGAGAGCGTGTCTCCCCGCCGCACGGTCCACCCGCGCGGGGGCGGAGCGGACGGCAGGTTCAGGCGCGCCCCCGCGATTAGGGCCCCCGTCCGCAGCGTGGGGTTGGCCTGGACCAGGGCCTGCTCGGAGGTGCCGTGCCGCACCGCGAGTCGGGTCAGGGTGTCGCCCGGTTGCACCGTAACAGTCGCCGCCAGTGCGGAGCCAAACCACAACAGGGCGAGGGTCAAAAGTAATTTTGATCGCATGAACGGGGGCAGCTTGCCCTAGCCGTGTAAAGATCCTGTAAAGATCGGTCGGAAGGAACCGTTTGCAGGCGAAGGCGGCCCGTTGCCCACGAACAAAAAGCGCGTGCCCCTGCTGCAGGGACACGCACCTGGACGAGAGAACGTTACGCGCCGCGCTTGTTCAACCACAGGCGGAAGTCGTACATCTCTCCGGCCTGCGCCGTGACGATGTCCCGCGCGAGCTTGAGAACGCGGGCGTCGCTGCTCTTCTCCAGCGCCATCTGCGCCATGTCGATGGCCGAGGAGTGGTGGGGCAGCATGCCCTGCACGAAGCCCACGTCCGGGTTCCTGGCCTTTTTCACCGCGTCGGCCATGCCGCTCATGCCGCTCTTCATCATGTTGGCCATGTTCGCGTCGCTGCCTCCGTAGACCTTCAGCAGCGTGTTCATCTGCGCGATCTCACGGTTCTGGTCCTTGATGATGGTGTTCGCCCAGGTCTTCACCGTGGCGTCCTTGCTCAGCGGCAGGACGGCCCGGGACATGTCCACGGCCGCCTGGTGGTGCGGGATCATCATGCTGAGGAACGCGCGGTCGAATGCCTTGCCCTGGAGCTTCTCGAGGCCGCTCATGTCCATCTGCATGGTCATCCCGGACATGCTGCCGCCGGACATCTGGCTGTGGTCCATCCCACCCATACTGCCCTGGGCGAGGGCGATTCCGGTGAGCAGGGCGGCCGTGCCGCCGATCAAAAGAGAATTCCGCTTCATGACCCCAGGCTAGAGCGGGTGTGTAAAGTTCGTGTAAAGCGCGTCCAGGTGAGGGAAACCTGAAGTTCAGGGTGGTGGGAACACCCCCCCGAACAGAGGTGACAGCATTCCCGATCCGGGTTGTTCCTGAGTTGATGCGAGCCTGACCTTGGGTGACGGGCATCAGCGGGCAGAAGTGCGTCTTCCGCCCCCAGCTTTACACGAGCTTTACAGGTCCTGCGTAGCGTCTGAGGACCGCTGGGCTGGCCCCGGCGACGGAGGTGGCATGGACCCAGTATTCCTCAAGATCGGCAGCTTCACGATTGCCTGGTACGGCGTGCTCATCACGCTCGGCATCGTCGCAGGCGTGTGGGTGGGCACCCGGATGGCCCGTCAGCGCGGCCTGAACGTCGACCTCTTCAACGACATGATCCTGTGGATGATCGTCTGGGGCCTCGTCGGCGCCCGGCTGGTCTTCGTCCTCACCTCCTGGGAGCAGTTCGCCAGTATCCCCTTCCCGCGCGTGCTGCTCGACATCATCAACCTCCGGCAGGGCGGCATCTCCATCCACGGCGGGCTCATCGGCGGCATCCTGGTGCTGATCTACTACACCCGGCGTTACAAGCTCAACTTCTACGAGTACGCCGACCTGTGCGTGCCCGGCGTGGCCTTCGGGATCATCGGCGGGCGCATCGGCAACATCATGAACGGTACGGACACGGTAGGCCGGGTGACGGGGTGGCCCGTCGGCTACCGCTGGCCGGACTCGGCGCGCGCCTTTCACGAGGGCATGTGCGTGCGCAACCCCAACCCCGACATGGACCTCTCGCGCTACTGCCAGGAGATCGGCGGACAGCTCGTGATGACGGCCCCCGTTCACTTCACCCAGCTCTACGGGGTGATCATCGGGATCATCCTGGCGGTCGCCTCGTACTTCTGGCTGCGGTCGCGCAAGGCGGGCTGGGCCTTCTGGCAGTTCTGGCTGTGGTATTCCATCCTGCGCGCCGGATTCGAGGAGACCTTCCGACTCAACCCCCTGGCGATCAAGTCCTACCTGAGTCAGGGTCTCCAGGCCCCCGGCATCGGCTTGTGGACGGACACGCACCTGATCAGCATCCCCCTGATCATCGTCAGCATCTTGATGCTGCTACGGCTTCGCAATCGGCCGGACACGCGACCGGCTGGCCGCTTGGTCGGCCCCTCTTCCCCAGCAGCCGAACCCACTCCAGTGGAGCGCCCATGAACCGACCCACCTTTTCCCCCATCCATCCTGCCCGTGCCCGTTCGCTCCGGATCCTGGTGCTGGCCCTGCCCGCCCTGCTGGCGGCCTGCTCTTCGCGGGACCTCGCCGGGGTGCAGAAGTTCACCTTCCAGGCGGGGGATCACCGCGAGGGCCGGCTGGTGTACGCGCAGACGCCGCCCGCCGGGGGGCCGCACAACCCGTCCTGGCAGAACTGCGGCGTGTACACGTCGGCGCTGTATAACGAGTACGTCGTGCACAGCCTGGAGCACGGCGCGGTGTGGATCACGTACGGGCCGACCCTTTCCCCGGAGGACGTTCGAACCCTGGCGGGTCTGGCCCAGGGCCGCACGCACGTCCTCGTCTCCCCGAACGGGCAGCAGACCGCGCCGGTGGTCTTGACTGCGTGGGGCGCGCAGCTTCCGGTGGACGGGGTCGGCGACGCCCGCATCCGGGCCTTCCTCGACAAGTACGAGCAGGGCCCGACCACGCCCGAGCGCGGGGCCGCCTGCACCGGCGGCTACTCGGGCACCCTGTGAAGGCGCCCGGGGACCAGGGGGACACATGGCCACGGTGCTGATCGTGGACGACGACCCGGCGATCCTGGAGGTGCTCACGGCCTACCTGGTGGCGGAGGGCCACAGCGTGGAGACCGAGGACGACGGGCTGGCGGCACTGCCCCGGCTCGCCCGCGCCGACGTCGCCATCCTCGACTGGATGCTGCCCGGCATGACCGGCGTGGAACTCACCGCCTACGCCCGGCGGGAGCACCCCCAGCTGCCGGTTCTGCTCCTGACTGCCCGGGGCGAGGAGGAGGACCGCCTTAGGGGCCTGAACGCCGGGGCGGACGATTACGTCGTCAAGCCCTTCAGCCCCCGCGAGGTGGTGGCCCGCGTCCGCGCCCTGCTGCGCCGGGTCGGGGTGCAGGACCGCATCGAGGCCGGGCCGCTGGTGATGAACCTCAGGAGCCGCGCCGTCGCGCTGCACGGCCAGCCGCTGGCGCTCTCCCGCACCGAGTTCGACCTGCTCGCCACCCTGGCCCAGCACCCGGGGCTGGTCTGGTCCCGCGAGCGGCTGATGGAGCGGGTGTGGGGCCCCGACTACCCGGGCGTGACCCGGGTGGTGGACGTGCACATCACCGCCGTGCGCCGCAAGCTGGGGGACGACGCGGACGCGCCCACCTTCATCGAGACGGTGCGCGGGCTGGGGTACCGTTTCCGGGAGGACTGACATGCGCCTGTTTCCCCGCTTGCTGCTCAACCACCTGATGTGCGTCGCGGTGACCGCCGCCGTGCTGCTCCTGGCGGCCGAGGTGGCCGCCCAGCCCTTCATCGGGCACCACGTGGACGAGATGATCCGGCTGATCGGCCCGGAGGGGGGGCGGCTGCGCGGGGACCTCACCGGGGGGATGCGCGGCACCCTGACGCGCGCCCTGCTCGCGGCCCTGCCGCTGGCCCTGCTGGTCGCCACCGGGATCGCCTGGGCCTCCGCTCGGCGAGTCACCGCGTCGGTGCGCGCCCTGCAGTCGGGCAGCGGCGCCATCGCCAGCGGGGAATACGCCCGGCGGCTACCGGAGGCCGGGCAGGACGAACTCGCGGACCTCGCGCGCAGCTTCAACACGATGGCGGGGACCCTGGAACGGGTCGAGCAGACACGGGTCGAGCTGATCGGGAACGTCGCCCACGAGCTGCGCACCCCGGTCAGCGCAGTGCGCGGCTACGCGGAGGCGGCTCAGGACGGCGTCCTGCCCGCCGGACAGGCCCTCGCCGCCATCACGCGGGAGGTGGCGGGGATGGAGAGACTCGTGCAGGACCTCAGCCTGGTGAGCCGGGTGGAGGCCGGGCGCATGGAGTTGAAGGTGGGCGACGTGCCCCTGGCCGAGCTGCTGTCCCAGGCCCAGGACCGCTTCGCGCTGGCCTTCGAGGACCGCGGGATCGCGTTCCAGGTGGACCTGCCCCCGGGTCCCCTGACGGTCCGGGCGGACCCCGAGCGGGCGCAGCAGATCCTCGCCAACCTGTTGCGCAACGCCCTGCGGCACACCCCACCCGGCGGAACGGTGCGGGTGTCCGCCCAGGCCGAGGGGGCAAAGACCACCGTGTCCGTCGCCGACACGGGCAGCGGCATCGCCCCAGAGCACCTGGAACGGGTGTTCGAGCGCTTCTTCCGGGCGGACCCGGCCCGGACCCCGGGCGAGGGGAGTGGGGTGGGCCTGACCATCGCCCGGGGACTCGCCCGGGCGATGGGGGGGGATTTGGGCGTGCGATCGGCGCCCGGACAGGGCAGCACCTTCACCTGGACGGTCCCGCTGGGGAAATCGGCGCCTACTCCGCGCCTGGGTTGACCGGGCGGTGGCGTCGACCTCTTGAAGAGCGTTCTCAGGTCGAGATGACGCTTCGGTTCACTCTTAAATTGACAATGTTGATAAGTTTGCTTAGGATTCCGCGTGTGAGACGTTTGCTCCTGGCCACCACCGTCCTGCTCCTGAGCGGCACGACCCTCGCCCAGACCAACCGGACCCTGACGATCTACTCGGGCCGGGCCAAGACCTTCGTGGACCCCATCGTGCAGCAGTTCGAGCGGACGACCGGGATCAAGGTGAACGTCCGGTACGGCACCGACAGCCAACTGGTCGCCGCCCTGCGCGAGGAGGGTGAGCGCAGCCCCGCCGACGTGTACTGGGGCAACAGCGTCGGCGCCCTCGGCGAACTGGCGAGCGAGGGCCGCTTCACTAAGGTCGGCGCGGCCCTGACCCGCAACGTGTCCGCCGACTACGTGCCCGACGACCGCTCGTGGCTGCCCACCACCGTGCGCTTCCGGGTGCTCGCCTACAACAAGGACAGGATCAAGCCCGAGCAGCTTCCGGACAGCGTGCTCGACCTGCCCAAGATGACGGCCCTCAAGGGGCGCATTGGCTGGACGGTCTCGTACCCCTCCTTCCAGGACTTCCTGGCGGGGATGATCGCCAGGCACGGCGAGGCGACCACCCGGCAGTGGCTGGAGGGCATGAAGGCGCTGGAGCCCAAGGACTACAAGACGAGCAACGTGGGGATGCTGGAGGCCATGCGCGCGGGCGAGATCGACGTGGGCCTCACCAACCACTACTACATCCAGCGCGTGGCCCGGCTGAACTATCCCATCGAGACCTATTTTTTCAAGAACGGCGACATCGGCAACCTGGGGAACGCGACGGGTGCGGCCATCCTGAAGACGAGCAGGAATCAGGCCGCCGCCGCACGTTTCCTGAGCGCGCTCGTCGGGAAAGACGCGCAGACCTTTTTTCTGAGCGTGAACTTCGAGTACCCGGTGATCGGCAACATCCTCCAGCCCACCACCATGCTGCCCTACGGCGACGTAACCAAGCGCAGCCCCCGCATCGACCCCACCGCGTTGCCGAAGAACATCGAGCGGGCGCAAAAGCTCCTGCGGGACGCGGGGCTGTTGTAGGGGTGGGGCCTGGTCGCGGCGGGGGGCCCCGGAGCAGGCGCCCCCCCCCAGCCCGACGGGAAGGCCCGGGGAGGTGGACGTGGCCGACCTCAAGGTCCTGCCTCTCATGACCCGCCGACGCGCTCCCCTGGCCCTGGCCCTGCCCGCGCTGCTCACGGCGCTCGGCGTCCTGCTGCCGCTCGCCTACCTGGTGCTGCGGGCCTTTGGGGCCCAGGGGGAGGAGCTGCGCGAGATCGTGTTCCGGGTGCGGAACCTGGAGTTGCTGGGCAACACGCTGCTACTGGCCGCCGGGGTGCTGGCGGCGGGGACGGCGGTGGCGCTGCCGCTCGCCTATCTGGCCGCACGGACGACCTTCCGGCCCCGGGGGCTGCTGATGCTGCTGGGGGTCTTGCCGCTCGCCATCCCGGGGTACGTGGGCGCGTACTCGCTGATCGCGGCGGGCGGGCCGGGGGGGACCGTCCAGGCGTTGACCGGACTGAACTGGCCCGGCCCGAGCGGCTTCCGGGGGGCGCTCGGCGTGCTGACCCTCTTCACCTTCCCGTACCTGTTCCTGAACCTGCACGCGGCGTTGCGTTCGCAGGACCCGGTGCTGGAGGACGCCGCCCGGCTGCTGGGGCGCACCCCCTGGCAGACCTTCCGCCTCGTAACGCTGCCGCACCTGCGCCCGGCGTGGCTCTCGGGGGGGCTGCTCGTCACGCTGCACGTGCTGGGCGACTTCAGCGTGGTCAGCCTGATGCGCTACCCCACCTTCAGCGCGGCGATCTACCAGCAGTACACCGCCGCCTACGACCGGGTGTACTCCGCGTGGCTGGCGCTGATGCTGCTCGCGGTCACCGCCCTGACCCTCTGGCTGGAGGCGCAGCTGATGCGGGGCGTGTTCCTGGCGCGGGTCTCGCCGGGGGGAGCGCGGCAACCTGCGCGGGCCCGGCTGGGCCGCTGGGGGCTCCCGGCCTGGACCTTCGTCCTGACCCTGGGTGGGGCGGCGCTCGCCCTGCCGCTGGGGACGATGCTGTACTGGCTGCGGCTCGATCAGACGCCCTTCGCGCTCTCGGGGCTGCTGGACGCCGCCCGCAGCGCCCTGAGCGCCGCCGGGGTCACGGCGGTTACGACCACGGCGCTCGCCTTCCCGCTGGCGTACATCGGGAGCCGTTACCGGGGGCGGGCGGCGCGCCTCACCGAGCGGGTCGCCTACCTGGGCTACGCCACGCCGCCGCTGGCATTCGCGCTGGCGCTGGTGTTTTTCGTGCTGCGCGCGGTGCCCGCCCTGTACCAGACCTTCACCCTCCTGATCCTGGCCTACACCCTGCACTTCGTCGCGGAGGCGGTCGGGCCGATCCGCACGTCGCTGACGCGGGCGACCCCCCGGCTGGAGGAGGCGGCCCGCGTGCTGGGCGCCCCGCCCGGTCGGACCTTGTGGCGGGTAACGTTGCCGATCATGTGGCCCGGGCTGCTGGTCAGCGCAACGTTCGTGTTTCTAAGCGTCCTGAAGGAACTGCCCCTGACCCTGCTGCTGGCGCCCATAGGGTTCGACACGCTGGCGCGCAATGTCTGGACGTACACCGAGGAGGCGCAGTACGCCGCCGCAGCGCCCTACGCGCTGGCGCTCGCGGCGAGCGGGGCCGTGCTGACGGGGCTCCTCCTGAGGAGGGAAAGATGACGGTCGCCCGGCGAACCGAGCCGCTGGCTCAGGGTCTGACCGCAAGCACGCCCATCCTCGAACTCCAGAACCTCACCAAGCGGTACGCCCCGGGACTGCCCCCCGTGCTGGAGAGCCTGAACCTCAGCGTGGAGGCGGGTGAACTCGTCACGCTGTTGGGACCCAGCGGGTGCGGGAAGACGACCACCCTGCGTCTGATCGCGGGCCTGGAGACGCCCGACGGGGGGAGCGTGCGCCTGCTGGGGCGCGACGTGACCTCCCCCTTCGTGCCGCCCGAGCGGCGGGGCGTCGGGCTGGTGTTTCAGGACTACGCGCTCTTCCCGCACCTGACGGTCCTGGGCAACGTGCTGTTCGGGCTCCACACGCTGCCGCGCCCTGAGCGGTTGACTCGCGCCCGCGAGACGCTGGCCCTGGTCGGCCTGACGGTGTTCGAGTCGCGGCTGCCGCACCAGCTCTCGGGCGGGCAGCAGCAGCGGGTGGCGCTCGCCCGTGCGCTCGCGCCCCGGCCCGCCCTGCTGCTCCTCGACGAGCCCTTTTCCAACCTCGACGCGGGGCTGCGCCACGCCACCCGCCAGGAGGTGCGCACCATCCTGCGCCGCAGCGGCACGACGGCCCTCCTGGTCACCCACGATCAGGAGGAGGCGCTGGCCTTCAGCGACCGCCTGCTCGTGATGCGCGCCGGGCAGGTCGAGCAGATCGGTCCCCCGCACGAGGTGTACACGCGGCCCCGGACGGCCTTCGTGGCGAACTTCCTGGGGCGCAGCAACCTGCTGAGCGGGACGGCGAGCGGCCTCACCGCCCGCACGGCCCTGGGCACGCTACCGCTGGCGGAGGCGGCCCACGGCCCGGTGCTGGTGAGCGTGCGGCCCGAACACCTCGCCTTCGCCCGCGCGGGCGAGGGGGGCACACCCGTTATCATCCTCGCCCGCGAGTACAAGGGCCACGACGTGACCTACACCGTGCGGCTAGGCAATCAGGAACTTCTCGTCCACGACGCGAGCGGCGAGGTGCGCCCTGAGGGCGGCGAGGTTCAGGTCCGGGTGACCCAGGCCGCGCGTCCGGTACGCGCCGGTGAACCGGGGGACCGTTCTTCCTCCGGAAAGGGGACGTGAGGTGCTGCTCTCCCTCCTGCGGATGTGCCTCCACCTCGGGGCCATGACCCAGGGTGCGGTATCAGCAGCCAGCGTCATTCGGCGAGGCTGTCAAGGGCTGGGAAGTCGGGGGGGCCGGTAAGCTTCCCGGTTCAGCACGTGCAGGTTCAGCAAGTGGCGGGCGAAGTGGGTCGGCCAGTGCGGCTTCTGCGGTTGGACACAGGCTGCCTGCAACGCCGCGCGTCGAGCAACTCCACCGTCGCCTTGGGAAGTTCGACCGCTGCCCGCACCGGGGCGTCCTCAGCGAGGTAGGTGCGGAGGGTGCGCTGCTCGCGCGGCTCGATGCGGTTTTTCACGCCGAACTCCAGCAGCACCCGACGCCGGATGTACGCCGTGCGCGCCGGGAGCACGGTCGGGTAGTGCAGGGCGAGGTGCAGGTCGGCGGGCTCCCCCTCCGTGACGACCTGCACCCGCGCGTCGAGGGCACCCGCCTCACGCAGGTGTGGCAGGACGCGGTCTCGTACGCAGGCCTGCGTCTGAAGGCTCAATTCGGCGATGGCCCGGTCCCGCGCAATGCGCGACAGGTCGGTAAGGTCCTCGGGGGTGCGCCCCGACGCACCGAGCAGCCCCAGGGTGATGTCGAGGTCCTCGCTGAAGCGGGTGACCACAGCGTCCCCCTTGGAGAGGCTGGTCCCCCCCCCTTGAACGCCATCGGCACCTCGCTCCCCTCCAGCGCGAAGGTCTGGGCGAGCACCCACACCACCCACAGGTCCTTTTCCGGGAGGATGGACTCCCGGTTCTGCCGCTCGGCCACCGCCTCGAGCACGTCGCGTTGCTCTGCCGAGTCTAACGGCAACCAGTTCAAGGCCGGGCGCTCACCGGATGGGAGGCTCCGCGCGCGTGGGTCGTGATCAGGTCGGCGAGCCAGCCGGGCGAGGGCGGCGTGACCTTCCTCCGAGCGCCTGTGTCCCAGGTGATGCAGCGCGGTCAGGGCGTCGCCAGCGGCCGTGCCGGCCTGGCGCATCACGTACCCGGGGGCGTGCCGCAACGTCACTTGGTGGTTGCCGACCTTGAATGTCTTCTTGCCGCTCACCCGGCACTGAGCACCGCGGTCACGGGCGTCTGGGTGCTGAGGTCATATTCGACGAGCACCTGTGCCCCGGGGGTGGTGACCGGGATGCCGCGCGCCCGCGCGGAGGTCCGGGCGACCGTGACCGGGCTGGGCGGCGCCCTGTTGACGATCCGGCCGCGTCTGGGTTTGACGTACACGCCGCGCGCGACCCGCTCGATTACCCCGTTGCTGGTCAACCGGGAGAGCGCCTGATCGATGCTCGCGCGCGTTCCGTACAGCAGCAGTTCAGTCGGGAAGAACGGTTCTCCCTCGGGTTGTCGCGCGACGAACTGACGCACCTCCGTGCTCGACTTCGCCCGCATTCGTCAGATATCGGTGTGCTCATATCTGACGAAAGGTAAATGGCTTACATACTACCTGCCCGAGCTGTCCTCACCAGAGCGGGCGAAGTCGAGGTGAAGCGGCACCCGCGGACGGGGACGCCCCAGACCCAGGGTGGCGGCAGGTCCGATCAGCAGCGCCAGCACACTGCCCCAGACCACCCAGTCGCCGTAGCGCACGAAGGGCGTGCGGGTGGCCGAGACGTCGAAAGCAACGCGGTAGGCGCCCCGCTCTCCCCGGGGGGCGCGGAACTGCACCCGGCCCCAGGGGTCCACGACGGCGCTCACCCCGTCGTTCCCGGCCCGCAATAAGAAGCGCCGCGTCTCGATGGCGCGCAGGCGGCCCATCTGGAAGTGCTGCTCCGCCCCCGCTCCCCGGCCGAACCACGCGTCGTTGGAGATCACGACGAGCAGGTTCGCCCCCGCACGCACGGCCTGCCGGCTGAGCGGCCCGAACACCGACTCGTAGCAGATGCTGACGCCCGCCCGCAACTCCCGCAGGGGCAGCACGTTCAGCAGCCTCCCGGGCGTCAGGCGGGTGGACCCGGCCATTCCCAGGCTGTTCAACACCGGCGTGTAAAGGAAGCCCAGCACCCCCGAGAAGGGCAGGCTCTCCCCGAACGGCACCAGGACGCGTTTGTCCTGTCGGCCCGTGACCCCGCCGTCCACTCCGTAGGCGCTGTTGCGCGCCTGACCAGGCACGTCGCCTGGAGCGCCCACCAGCAGGGGCACCCCCAGCCCCCGCAGGGCGGGCAGCACCGTCGGGTCAGAGGCGGGCAGCGGGCTCGCCGTCTCGGGCCACACCACCAGGTCCGCCGCTCCCGAGCGCAGGGCGCCACGCGTCAGGTCGAGGTAGACCCCCAACTCCTCCAGGGTGCGCCCCCGGGCCTTGAGCCGTGGGTCGATGGCCCCCTGCACGAGCACGGCCGTGCGGGGTGCGGGCGGCACGGGGGGCGTGACCTGCCGTCCCCACAGCAGGCCCGCGCCCCAGACGGCCAGCAGCGCCAAAAGGGCCGGGGGCCGCCTGCCCCAGCCGGCCAGGACGCTGGCGGTCCCGGTCACCAGCAGGGTCAGCAGCGCGACCCCGCCGACGCTGGCGAGCTGGGCCAGCGGGGTCTGGGTCAGGGCGTACCCGGGCGCGCCCCAGGGAAAGGCCAGGGGACCCCGGGCGCGCAGCGCCTCGAGGAGCACCCAGGCGAAGGGCAGGGCGAGCAGGGTGCGGGATCCGAAGGCCACGCGGGTGAGGGCCAGGGGCGCGGCCCAGGTCAGCGCCGCGGCGGGCAGGACCAGCACGGTGAGCAGGCCGCCGAGCGGCCCCAGCACGTCCGCCATGCTGGCGGGGAGCCAGGGGAGGTGCACGCTGAAAAAGGCCAGGGCGAACACGAACGCGTGCCCGAAGGCCCCGCGCCCCCCCGTGCTGCGCGCCAGGCGGCGGTGCAACGCGGCCAGCGGCAGCGGGGCGAGTACGGCCAGCGGTGACGGCAGGAACAACAGGCCCAGCAGCAGGCCGCCCAGGGCGTCCCCCGGCCAGGCTGGCAGGAGCGGCGGGTTGAGGCGGGTCCGCCAGGCGCGGAAGGTGACGTGGTCGTCCACGCGCCGCACGCTACGGGAGCCGTGTTCAGGTGCGGTAAAGCTTTACACGACGTAAACACACCCCGCTTAAGCTCGCGGTGGAGGAACCCGACATGCCGACCTTCCCCTGTCCGCCCACTTCCCGGCCTCCCGCGCCGCCGAGGCTCACGTGACGTCCCCACGCCCCCGCCGGAGACGTGGGGGTCCCTGGCTGGCGGCGGCCCTGGTGCTCGCCGCCGTGCTGGGGGCCGCCTGGCTCGCCCAATCGCTGTCCGACCGGGGCCTCACCGGTAATCCGGCCATGAACCCCGCGATGCCGAGCATGCCCGGGATGGACCACGAGAACATGCCCGGCATGGACGGCGCCCCACCCACCACCCCCTGAGGCGTGCGGACCCCTGACCGGGTGGCCCCCCTGCCCCGCTGAAGAAAGACCTTTCCCCTGTGACCCACCCCTTGTTTCGCGCAAGTGATTTCCACCTGAGGCGCCGCACGGCCAGCCTCGCCTTCGCCGCCCTGCTGGCCTTCGCCTTGCTCGCGGTGGCCCTGGCCGGGGTCATCATGCCCGCCCGTCCCACGCCTGCCCCAGTGGCGCTGCCCCCCCGGGGGGACCTGCGCAGCGCCGACGGCCGGGTGCTGGCCGGAGGTGACCTGCCCCGGCGCGTCTACCCGCTGGGGCAGGTCGCCGCGCCGGTGATCGGCTTCGTCGGCGCCTCGGGCGGCCTCGAGGGGCTCGAGCGGGTGCAGGACGACCGCCTGCGGCGCGGCGAGGACCTGACCCTCACCCTGGACACCCGCGTGCAGGCGGCGGTCGAGGGCGCCCTCACCGACGCGCTGAAGCGCACCGAGGCCGAATACGCCTCCGCCATCGTCATGGACACCCGCTCGGGCAACCTGCGTGCCGTGGCGTCGGTGCCCGGCTTCGACGCGAACGACTGGCGCGCGGTGCCGGCGGGACGCTGGCGCAACCGCGCCGCCCTCGACGAGTACGAGCCGGGCAGCGTCGTCAAGGCCCTCACCGTCGCCGCGCTCCTGAACGAGGGCCGCACCACGCCGGACACGACCTACGACACCCCGATGTGGCGCCGCGTCGCCGGGGCGACGATCAACGACCTCGTGCCGCACCCCGCCGCCCTCAGGACCCGCGAGATTCTGCGCTACTCCAGCAACGTCGGCATGACCCGGCTGGTCGAGGGGGTGCCGCCCGAGCTGCTGCACCGTTACTTCAGCGCGTACGGCTTCGGCCAGCCGGTGCCCCTGGGGCTGCCCGCCGGGGACGGCCTGTTGCGGGACCCGGCCGACTGGAGCCCGCTGGGCCAGGCCACCATGTCCTTCGGCCAGGGCCTGACCGTCACCACCCTGCAACTCGCTGCGGCCTTCAACGTGCTCGCGAACGACGGGCGGTACGTCACGCCGCGACTCCTGCTGGACGCCCCGATCACCTCCCGGCCGGTGCTGACCCCGCAGACGGCCGCCCGCATGCGCGAGATGCTCCACCGGGTGATCGACGACGGCATCCGGACGAAGGCGGAGTTGCCCGGCTACCACGTGGGCGGCAAGACCGGCACGGCCCAGGTCGTGGTGGACGGCCGCTACAGCGCGTCCGTATTCTCCTCCACCTTCGCGGGCTTCCTCCCGGCGGCGAGGCCGCGCTTCACGGTCGCGGTGATGGTGCGCGGCGCGAAGCGGGAGTACCAGGGGTCCCAGCTCGCCGCCCCCATCTTCCGTGAGATCAGCTCCGCCCTGCTGTCCCTGTACGCGGTCCGGCCGGGAGCGAAGTGAACCGGGTGGGTGCGCCACACTGCTGCCTTAGCGCCCGGCCTCGACTGCCCCGCCTGTCGTGGGCTGCGGGATCGTCCCGTGGAGAAGACACCCTGATGCCTCTTACGCCCGGCTGCGACGTGGAGAGGCGACTCCAGTCCCATGAGACCTGCGGCCCGGAGGTGTTCCGTTCCCACCCCACCTGGGCAACAGAAGCTCTCACCGCTGAAGTTGTGAGGAGGTCCAGAAATACCTAGCTGTTGTGCTCAGGACCCTGGGTTGCCGTCTCATGTTGACTCCGCATAGTGAACGAGCCGCGGGTGCGGTGTCCTGTCTGAGTGACGCCCCCTGACGATAACCGAAGATCTCAGCGCTGCCCCCCTGCAGCCCTGCTCCCGCACATAGATGTCCCGTTGCGGACGTTCGGTTATCACGGCGCTTCCAACCATACAGATGACCATGACGCCTTCTCCTCGACACACTGCTGGCTGCGCGATGACGTGCGAGCAGGCATCTGGGCCTGTCCGGTCAACCCAGGAGAACGGCCAACCCCGGTCGGCCATTCAAGATGCGCCCCCTGTCCCTCCAGACGGTTCCCACCCTTCCTTGAGGAGTGCTTCTATGCTCAGCCTGTCATACCCCCCGACGTTGCAACGCTCGGCCGCTCCTGCGGTCCTCACCCTAGGTCTTCTGACAGGTCGCTGTGGTCCGCCTGAGGCTTCGCGACCAAGTCCGGCTTCTGATGCCCCTGCCCCCACCAGCTCGTCCTTGACAGTCTCGCCCGAAGAGCGGCGCCTGCAATGCGCGGACAGGCAACCCTTCTTGTACTGTGCGGACACCGGGTGGGAGCTCTTCCACCGCCTGGGCCGCGAGGATGTGCGCACCTCCCTCCAGACGCGTGCCTCGCAGGGCTTCACGGACATTCAGGCCGTTGCGCTGGCAGAGATGCAGGGGCTCACCGTCCCCAACGCCTACGGTGGTCTGACGCTGGTCGGGAAAGACCCTGCCTACCCCGCCACCACCCCGGGGAACGACCCCGCCGAGTACGACCACTGGGACCACGCAGACTCCATCGTGGACGAGGCCGCCTCGCTGGGTCTGCAGGTCGCCCTGCTGCCGACCTGGGACCGCTGGGTCAACGACGAGCCGATCTATTACGCCCGACTCGGCCCGGGCCTTCGGTGCCGGACGAGACACTGGTGGAGGGGAGCTACACGGGGAAACCGGCTGGTGGTGGGGCTGCGGGGCGAGGACTATGCCTGGGTATACCTGCCTGACGGCGGTTCGGCGACGGTGACACCCGGCCGGGCAGGTGGAGCCCAAGTGCGGGCCTCCTGGCTCGAGCCCCGAACCGGGCAGACGACGGTGACCGAGATCCTCACCAACACGGACGAGCGCCCCTTTTCCGCCCCCTCGAGCGGGCGCGGCCAGGACTGGGTCCTGCTGATCGAGACTACCCGGGACGGGAAGCCCTCCCTCCAGGGAGCCGCCGACCTTGGAGGGGGCGCTGTCCTTCCGTCTTCTGGCCGACGACGCCCGGCAACGGTCTCGCGGGGACGGGCGGCCAGGCGAGTTCGCTAGTGGGGAACGGCCCACGATCACACGTTTTCACGAATCCTCACCCTTCAGGAGAGTCTTGATGCCAAACCCACTCCGCCTTCCTAACCTGACCTTCATCACAGCGACCGCCGTGCTCACCCTCGGTCTCCTGACGACCGGGTGCGCCGCCCCCGGGACCTCAACGCAGGCTGTGTTGTCCAGCGCCTCCATCCCCGCCCGCGCGTTGAAGGTGATGCCGCTGGGCGACTCCATCACGGACGGCTACAACATCCCCGGCGGCTACCGCACCGAGCTGTACCGCAGGCTCTCGGCGCAGGTACCCGGACTGAACTTCGTCGGCTCCCTGCAAAATGGTCCCGCCACCCTGGCCGACCGCGACCACGAGGGCCACAGCGGCTGGCGCATCGACGAACTCGCCGCGCGGGTGGACGGCTGGCTCGACGGCGCCCAGCCGGACGTGGTGCTGCTGATGATCGGCACCAACGACACGATCCAGAACCGTGACCCGGCAGGCGCTCCGGCCCGGCTGGGCCGTCTGCTCGACCAGATGCTCTCTCGCCGCCCGAACGCGCGCATTCTCGTCTCGTCGCTTCCCCCGCTGCGCGACCCCGACCAGAACCGACGGGTGCAGGCATACAACGCCGCGTTGCCCGCCCTGGTGAGGAGCCGGGCGGCGCAGGGGAAAAAGGTCAGCCTCGTGAACGTGGGGGCCACACTCACCCTCGCCGACCTGGCCGACGGGGTGCACCCCAACGTGGGGGGCTACGGCAAGCTCGCCACCCTATGGGCCGAGGCCCTGCGGGGCACGCCGGGCGCACTCCAGCCCGGGGCGTCCGGCCAAGTCACCCTGGAGCCTGCTCCGGGCGGGAACACCGTGAACGAACCCGCCGCCTCAGGTGGAAGGGCCGTCGGCCTCTGGTCGTCCAGTCAAAAAGCCCGTTTCGTTGTCCCCGCCGATCTCCCCACAGGCAACTACACCCTGAGCCTGACCGCCCGCGCCGACGAGTACCAGGGCTGGCCCATCGTCGCGGTGAAGCGGGGCGGGACCCGGCTCGGCACGGCTACGGTGACCTCCCAGACCTACGCCCCCTTCGACCTCGCCACCACCTCGCTCGCCCCCGGGCAGACCCTGGAGGTGGAGTTCACCAACGACGCCCTCGGGAACAAGGCGGGCGAGGACCGCAACGCGATCATCGATCACCTCACCCTCCAGCCCACTGGGACCGGCGCATCACCCTCACCTCTCCCAGCCAGGACGAGCGCGGCGCGCCTCACGGTGTCACCGGATGGACGGCGGTTACAAGACTCGGACGGGCGGCCCTTCCTGTACTGGGCCGACACCGGGTGGGAACTCTTTCACCGCCTGAATCGTGAGGATGCGCGCACCTACCTTCAGACTCGCGCCGCGCAGGGCTTCACGGTCATTCAGGCTGTGGCGCTCGCCGAGATGGACGGCTTGACCGTCCCCAATGCTTACGGCGACCTTCCCCTGGTGGACAAAGACCCCGCCCGTCCCCTCACTACCCCGGACAACGATCCCTCCAATACCCAGCAGTACGACTACTGGGACCACGTGGATGACATCGTGAACGAGGCCGCGCGGCTCGGTCTGCACGTCGCCCTGCTGCCAACCTGGGGGCGCTGGGTCAATGACGAGCCCATCTTCACGCCGGGTTCGGCCAAGAGCTACGGGACTTTCCTGGGGCAGCGGTACAAGGACCAGCCGATCATCTGGGTGCTGGGCGGCGACCGCAACCCCGAGACTGACGCCCAGCGGTCCATCTGGCGGGCAATGGCGGAGGGAATCGAGCAGGGCGTGGGGGGGCGTAACCGGGCCCTGATCACGTACCACCCGCGCGGGGGGAAGACCTCCGCCGACTACTTCCACAGTGAGCCGTGGCTCGACTTCAACGTGTGGCAGACCGGGCACTGCCGCGATGAGCGCGAGGCCGCCAAGGTCCTGAGCACCTACAAACGCACCCCCGTCAAGCCGGTGATCAACGCCGAGCCGGTCTACGAGGACCACGCGGTGTGCAACGACAAGAGCAAGGGGTACGCCGACGAGGTGGACGTGCGCAACGTGGCGTACTGGAGCACCTTCGCGGGGGCGGCAGGGCACGCTTACGGGCACCGGGTGATTTGGGGCTTTGATGTGTTCGACCAGGGCCGCGACAAGGCCTGGCTGAAGGCGCTGAATGATCCGGGGGCGCGTCAATTGGGGTACCTCAAGACGTTGCAGGAGTCCCGTCCTGCCGTGGGACGGTCGCCGGACGAGACACTGGTGAAGGGCAGCTACACGGGCAACCGACCCGTGGTGGCGCTGCGGGGTCAGGACTACGCCTGGGTGTATCTGCCGGATGGGGGCGCAGTGACGGTGACGCTGGGCCGGACCGGGGGCGGGCGGGTGCGCGCGGCGTGGTTCGATCCCAGGACGGGGAAGACGGCGGAGGTCGGCACCTTCACCAACTCGGGCCAGCGGGCCTTCACTGCTCCCTCCAAGGGCCGTGGCAACGACTGGGTGCTGCTCCTCCAGAACGCCTGACCCAGGACTCACACGCTCAGGCGTTGACCGCCAACACTAGAGGCTGGGCAAAGCCCTATCCAAAAAATGGCTTGATTTTCGCCAGCATCAGAACGCAAGCGGCAACAAAGTGAAAGCCGATCAGAGTAGAGGACAAGCGTTCTAAATCTCGTCCCAG
>NZ_JAHKSN010000030.1 GCF_018863415.1 Deinococcus aestuarii
GGGCCGCCACCACCGTCAAGGGCAGGCTGCGCGCCGACCTCGACCGGCGTTACCTTCAGGCACATGCCCAGGGCCGGGTGCGGGTGGTTGCCGGGCGCTCGGCGGACTTCTACGGTCCCGGTGTCCTGAACTCGACCCTGGGCGGGGCGGTGTTCCCGGCGGCCCTGACGGGGGGCGAGGTCATGACGATCCTCGACACCAGCTTGCCGCACAGCTACACCTCTATCGGCGACGTGGCGCGGGGGCTGGCGACCCTGGGCGAGCGTTCCGAGGGGGACGGGCGCATCTGGCACCTGCCGACCGCGCCCGCCCGCTCCACGGACGAGGTGCTCGAACTGGTCGCCCAGGCGGTGGGGCGTCCGCTGCGGATTCACAACCTGCGGCGGGCCGAGGCCTACGGGCCCTTCGACCAGACCTTTATGGACAGCTACGCGGAGATGCTCTACCAGCACCGCCTTCCGCAGAACATGGTGTCCACCGCCTTCGAGCGTCAGTTCGGCGTTCACCCGACGCCGCTGGCGCAGGGAATCGCGCAGACCGTGGCGTGGTACCGCGACTTCCTGGTCGGGCAGGCCCAACCCGCCTGAACGGGTGTCGCCAAACCCTTCGAGGGACGTGACCTCGAACCTCTCGCAGGGATGTGCGAGCCCGGGTCACCCTGGCCCTCAGTTCAGCGCCGCCGGGGCCTGGCCCTGTTCCCGCAGCAGGGCGATGTCCCGGGCCGGGGCGTTCCCGAACAGTCGCCCGTATTCGCGGATGAACTGCGAGGAACTCACGTACCCCACCTGACGGCTCGCGGTGGTCACGTCCAGCCCCCCGACCAGCATCAGGCGCCGCGCTTCCCGCAGCCGCAGGTTCTTCTGGAATTGCAGGGGGCTCACGTTCGTCACCGCCCTGAACTGCCGGTGGAACGCCGACGGACTCAAGTGCACCAGCTCGGCCAGCAGCTCCACGTTCATGGGCTGGTCGAAGTGCTCCCGCACCCAGTTCACCGCTCTTGCCACCCGCTGCACGTGCGATTCCGTCTGCCCCAGTTGCGCGACCCGGCCCCCGACCGGACTGCACAGCAGGCGGATCACGATTTCATCCACGGCCATCGGCGCCAGGAGGGCCATCTGCCGTGGGTCCGTCATGGAGGCCAGCAGCCGGACCGCGGCGTTCACGATCTCCGCCGTTGCCTCCCCCAGGTACACGCCCCCATGTTCCCGCACGGGGGGCAGACCGTCCGGGAACACCTTGAAGGCCAGTTCCGCCACCCGGGGTGGGTCCAGGTCCAGGATCAGACCCAGGTACGGCTCGTCGTACCTCGCCCGCACCACCTCACCGGCCATCGGCAGTTCGACCGAGCACAGCAGCATCCGCGACGTGTCGTACTCGTACACCTCCGGGCCCAGAAACACCCGCTTCGCCCCCTGGGCCACGATGCACACGGAGGGCCGAAACATCCCGTGCACCAGATCGGTATTCGGCCGTGAGGCGCGCACCACGTGGACCCCCGGGAACGGGAGGTCGTGTCGCCCGTCGAACGGCGCCGCCTGCTCCAGCAACCGGGCGAGCGGCAGCAACTCCGTTCTCGTCGGGACCTGGGGGACCGGGCCGCCGGGACGGGGAGAGGGGTGCGGCCCGCTCAAGTCACGCGCGTTGGAAGACGCCATGACTCGATTCTGTCAGGGGAGGAGCGCTTCGCCCACACCCGGGGACGGAGAGGGGCAGGATCAGGCAGAAACCGGGCAGGAACAGGTCACCGGGTGACCCGGCGATCCAGAACACTGGGACCACCCGGCAACGGGGGCGACCAACGCCTGCCCGACCGGGGAATGAGCCGTTGACCCGGCCCGGAGGGGCAACCCTCCCCGTGAGGATCAGCGTCCAGCAGGAGGACAAATGCAAAGCGTCAAACTGAACAATGGTGTGGAGATGCCCATCCTGGGCTTCGGCGTGTTCCAGATTCCGGACGCCGCCGAGTGCGAACGGGCCGTCAGCGACGCCCTGGAAGTCGGCTACCGATTGATCGACACGGCGGCGTCCTACGGCAACGAGGAAGCTGTCGGCCGGGCTATCCGGAACAGCGGCCTGCCCCGGGAAGAACTGTTCGTGACCACCAAGCTCTGGATTCAGGATGCGGGCGAGCAGAAAGCAGCCGCCGCCTTTGGGCGTTCCCTGGACCGCCTGGGACTGGACTATCTGGACCTGTACCTGATTCACCAGCCGCTCGGCGACTACTACGGCGCGTGGCGGGCGATGGAAGCCCTCCAGCGTGAGGGCCGGGTCCGCGCCATCGGCGTGAGCAATTTCTACCCGGATCGTCTGGTGGACCTGATCGACCACAACGAGATCGTTCCCGCCGTGAATCAGGTGGAGACGCACGTGTTCTACCAGCGCAGGGAAGAGCAGGACCGGATGCAGACGCTCGGCGTCCAGATCGAGTCATGGGGGCCGTTTGCCGAGGGGAAGAACAACTTCTTCAGTGACCCCACCCTGACGCGCATCGGTGAGGCGCACGGGAAGTCGGTGGCCCAGGTCGCCCTGCGGTGGCTGATTCAGCGCGGCGTCGTGGTGATTCCGAAATCCGTTCGCAAGGAACGCATGACCCAGAACTTCGAGGTCTTCGATTTCGAGTTGACCCAAGCCGAGATGGACGCCATCACCGGGCTGGACACCGGGAAGAGCCTGTTCTTCGACCACCGTGACCCGGAGATGGTGCACTGGCTGAACACGGCCCGGCGCAACACCGACTGAGGCGTGGGTGCCGAGCAGGAGTGCGCGGCCTGCCCTCATCCATCACCGTGACGGTCTCGCTCAGGGGCGACATGATCCGGGACGTCACGCTCAGGCCGCACACCACCGACCCGACGTTCCTGGACTTGCGGCGCTGGCTCGCCACCGTGATGATCGGCAAGCCGCTCGTGGAGGTGAAGGTGGGCAGACTGGCGGGGTCCAGCGGCATACCCCTCGGGTTCAACGCGGCCCTGGAGCAGATCAGGACCCAGGCAACGCAGGGAGACGACAGATGACGAACGTGCTGATTCTGGGCGCCAATGGTGGCCTGGCCCGCCACACCCTCCCCTTCTTCCTGCGGCAGCCGGACGTGCGGCTCACGCTGTACCTGCGCCGGGCAGGCCGCCTGCCCAACCCTGATTCCAGCCGCGTCACGGTGGTGGAGGGCGACGTGACCGACCTCGCCACCCTGCAAACGGCCATGCGGGGGCAGGACGTGGTGTACGCCAACCTCGCGGGCGACATGAGGCGGCAGGCCGAGACCATCGTGCAGGCTATGCACGCCACCGGGGTCAGGCGCCTCATTTTCATCAGCTCGATGGGCATTTACGGTGAGGTGCCGGGGGAGAAGTACAGCAGCGTCCTCGACCCCTACCGCGACTCGGCGGCGGTGATCGAGGCGTCCGACCTCGACTACACCGTGTTGCGGCCTGGCTGGTTTACCCGTGACAGCGAAGTGAAGTACCAACTCACGCAGAAGGGCGAGCCGTTCAAGGGACACGACGTGTCGTTGAACAGCCTGTCTGACCTGATCGTGAAACTGGCCCGCGACCCGAACCTGCACGCTCGGGAAAGCCTGGGCGTCAGTCGCGGTTAACCTTGAACAAAGGGGAGGAACAGATGCAGAAGCGCGAACTGGGAACGAGCGGTCTCGAAGTCTCGGCGATGGGCCTGGGCTGCATGAGGATGAGCTTCGGCGACCGCCCTACCGACCAGCAGGAGATGATCTCTTTCTTGCACGCGGCGGTCGAGCGGGGTGTCACCTTCTTCGATACCGCCGAGGTCTACGGCCCCTTCACCAATGAGGAACTCGTCGGCGAGGCGCTGGAACCCTACCGGGGTCAGGTCGTCATCGCCACCAAGTTCGGCTTCGAGCCCGGTCCTGACGGCAGACCCTCGCCGCAGAAGGGGACCAACAGCCGCCCCGAGCGCATCCGTCAGGTGGCCGAGGAGTCCCTGAAGCGCCTGCAAGTCGAAGCCCTCGACCTCTTCTACCAGCATCGGCCCGATCCGCAGGTCCCCATCGAGGACGTGGCGGGCACGGTGAAGGAATTGATTCAGGAGGGCAAGGTCAAGCACTTCGGCCTCTCGGAGTCAGATGCGGACACCATCCGCCGCGCCCATGCGGTGCAGCCCGTGACGGCGATTCAGAGTGAATATTCGATCTGGTGGCGCGCGCCCGAGGAGAACGGGGTGCTGGCGGCGTGTGAGGACCTGGGCATCGGCTTCGTGCCCTACAGCCCGCTGGGGCGGGGCTACCTGACGGGCACCATCGACCAGAACACGACCTTCGACCCGTCGGACATCCGCAGCCGCAATCCCCGCTTCACACAGGAGGCGATCCGGGCGAACCAGGGCGTCGTGGACCTGCTCGCCCGGATCGGGGGGCAGCAGGGGGCGACCCCGGCGCAGATCGCCCTCGCGTGGCTACTGGCCCAGAAGCCGTGGATCGTGCCCATTCCGGGGAGCCGCAACCTCTCGCGCCTGGACGAGAACAACGGGGCGGTGGACCTCACCCTCACGCCGGAGGACCTGCGCGACATCGACGAGGCCATGTCGAGGATCACCGTCTTGGGCGACCGATACTAGGCAAACCCCAAGACACCGGCCGCTGGGAGGTGGGACCGCCTTCTGCCCAGGAGGCTGCGGGTGCCCAGCCTCCGCCCCGCCCAGGTGAGGAGGCCGGGGTGGCTCTGGAAGCTGGTGGTTCCGCGTCTGGGAGCTGGACGACCGGCGCCCCACCCACTTGATCCGCGAGGGCGCGTCAGGGCGCTCAGCGTTCGGTGCTCTTCCCCGGTCAGAACCCGTCGTTTCGTTCCAGGGAGGCCCCCGCACGCATGTTGATCTTCGAGACCCTGCTCGGGCTCCTGTTCGGAGCGACACTGCTGTCCATCGTCGCCCGGCGGCTGAACATCCCCTATCCCACCCTGCTCGCGGTGGGTGGGGCGCTCGTCGCCTTCCTTCCGGGCGCGCCCCGCTTCGATCTGCCGCCCGAACTGATCCTGGCGGTGTTCGTCGCCCCCGTCTTGCTGGACGCGGCCTTTGACACCTCGCTGCGGGACCTGCGGGGGAACTGGCGGCCCGTGTTGTCCCTCGCCGTGGTGGCCGTTGGTCTGACCACCGTCGCCGTGGCCGTCACCGCCCGGGTGCTCCTCCCCGATCTTCCCTGGGCCGCCGCCATTGCCCTCGGCGCCCTGGTCGCGCCCCCCGATGCGGTCGCCGCCCTGGCGGTGCTGCGGCAGGTGAATCCGCCCTACCGGCTGCGCAAGATCCTGGAGGGCGAGAGCCTGCTCAACGACGCCTCGGCCCTGCTGATCTACACCCTGGCGGTCGGGGCCGTGACGACCGGGAGTTTCAGCCTCGTGGGGGCGCTGCCGACCTTCGTCCTCGTCGTGTTCGGCAGCGCCCTGGTGGGCTGGCTCCTGGCGTGGCCCATCGGCCGGCTGGTCGAGCCCATCGAGGACGCGCCCACCTCGGTCATCTTTCAGTTCGTGCTCACCTTCGCCCTCTGGCTGCTCGCCGAGCGGCTGGGCCTCTCCGCGGTGGTGACGGTCGTGGTCTACGGCCTCACGGCGGCCAGGCACTCGGCCCTGGCGGCGCGGCTGAGGGTGCCGACCTTTGCCGTCTGGGACGCGGTGACCTTCGTCCTCAACGTCCTGGCCTTTACCCTGATCGGGCTGCAACTCGGGCCGACCCTCGAAGCCCTGAACGCCTCACAACTCCGGCGCTTCCTGATCGCCGCCCTCGTCATCCTGGCGGTGGTGATCGTCGTGCGCCTCGTCTGGGCGTTGGTCTACACCCTGGCGCAGGGGAGGAAGCGTCCGCCGGGTCCGGACCCGTCGCCCGGCTCCACGCCCCTGCCGTCCGCGAAGAGCGGGCTGGTGATCGGCTGGTCGGGGATGCGCGGGATCGTCACGCTGGCGACGGCCCTCGCGCTCCCGGAGGGCTTCCCCGAGCGCGACTTCATTCAACTCGCCGCCTTCGTCGTCGTGCTGGGCACCCTGGTGATCCAGGGCCTGACGCTGCGCCCGCTGCTCCTCCTGCTGCGCCTCCCCAGGGACACGACGGTCGAGACCGAACTCCGCCTGGCGCGGGGCGCGGCGCTGAAGGCCGCCCTGGGGACGCTGGAGGGGGACGACTCGGAAGCCGCCGGACGCCTGCGGCTGGAATACCAGAGGGACCTGGCCCAGGCCCGCAGCGGCGGGGACCCGCACGACACGCCGGACAACGTGCTGCGCCAGCAGGGGGTGGCCGCCGCCCGCCGGACCCTCGCCGAGTTGCGCCGCGCGGGCAAGATCGGGGACGACGCCTACCACCTCGTCGAGGAGGAGCTGGACTGGCTGGAGTTGAGCGCCCGGCCCGCGTCGGCGCCCGCGTAGGGGCGTCCACTGTCCGGTGGGGTGTGGCCGCTCCGCCCCCAGGAAGGCGGCACGGGTGAGGAGGTGCGGCGCTGGCGGCGGCGACGCCGAAGACCTGGGGTTGCCCCTGCACGCAACTACACACGTACAGCCTGAACGTCTTTAGACTGCCCCCCAGCTATGTCTGCGCGTCCCGCCTCCCCCGCAGCCCCCTTCGACGTGCTGGTCCTCGTCCCCCCGGCCAACGGGTTGGCGGCGGTGGCGGCGGTGCTGGCCGATCTGCCCGCCGAGCTGTCCACAGCGGTGCTCGTCGGACCGTCCCTGGGCGGGGAGGTCCCCCCCGTGCAGTCCGTGCAGTCCCTGAGCCGCCACACCCCGCTCCCTCTTCACCCTGCCGAGAACGGCACGGTGCTCCGGCCGGGACACGGCTACGTCAGCCCACCGCAAATGATCCTGGAGGTCAGGCCCGGTGGCCGCTGCGCCGTCACGCCGCCGGAGGGGGAACTGGCCGCGGAGTGCCCACAAGACCGGCTGCTCGCGTCGCTGGCCGTGAGCTGCGGTTCGCGCGCGCTGGCGGTCATCCTGGGTGGAGAGGGGCGCGACGGCGTGACGGGCGCGCGTGCCCTGCGTGGGGTGGGCGGGACGGTGCTGGTCCAGGACCCGGCCACGGCGAACCTCGCCGAGCTGCCGAGCGCGGTGATGGAGGCTGGGGCGGCCGACCGGGTGGTGTCCCCCCGGGACCTCGGCCGCACCGTGACCCGCCTGCTGACGGGGCCGAGCCCGACAGCGCCGCCCGGCGAGGCCGCGCCCGGACGCACCCGCGCCATGCAGGCATCTGGCGAGAGCGAAGAGCAGGCGTTCCTGCTACGCCTCAGCGACGCCCTGCGGCCCCTGGCCGACCCGGGCGCCATCGAGGGCGAGGCGTGCCGGTTGCTGGCCGAGCATCTGGACGTGGACCGCGCCTACTACGTCGAGATGGACGAGGCGGTGGGCGTCGCGCGGGTCGCCCGGGACTGGGTGCGCGGCGGCGCCTCTTCGCTGGCGGGCGAGCACCGGACCTCGGACTTCGGCTGGTCGGTGGCGATCCTGCGGCGTGGGGAGTGCCACGTGGTCGCCGACACGCAGAGCTCGGACCTGGTGCCCCCGGAGGACCGGCCCGCCTCCGCCGCGCTGGGGATCATCGCCTGCATGGGGGCGCCCCTGATCAAGGCGGGGCGGCTGGTGGGGGCACTGTGCGTGACCGCCGCGCACCCGCGGGTGTGGCAGGAGGGCGAGGTCGAGCTGCTGCGCGAGATGGGCGAGCGCGTCTGGGCGGCGGTGGAACGGGCGCGCTCGGAGCAAGCCCTGGCCGAGTCGGAGGAGAAGTACCGAACGCTCTTCCAGTCGATGGATCAGGGGTACTGCGACGCCGAGCTGGTGCGCGACGCGGGCGGCCGTGTCGTGGACGTGCGGTACCTCACCCTCAATCCCGCGTTCGAGCGGATGTTCGGCATCCCGGTGGCGAACGCCGTGGGCCGTCTGGTACGGGAGATCGTCCCCGACCTCGATCCCTGGTGGCTCGAGCCCTACGACCGCATCGCCACGGCGGGGGTGCCGGAGCGCCTGGAGCACGAGGTCTCGGCGCTCGGACGCTGGTTCGAGGTGTATGTGTCTCCGCGCGGCGGCGACCGGCTGACGGTGCTGTACGAGGACATCACCGAGCGAAAACGAGCCGAACAGCGGCAGGCGTTCCTGCTGCGGCTCAGCGACGCCCTGCGGCCGCTGCGCGACGCGACGGCGATCCAGCAGGCCGCGATAGAGGTGCTGGGCGCGCACCTGAACGTGGACCGCGCCTTTTTCACCGAGGTCCTCCCCGACGGCGACACCGTGGTGACCAGGACCGACTACCTGCGCGGCGTGCCCTCCCTCGTCGGCACGATGCGGCTTAGCGACTTCGGCCCCAGGGTGCGCGAGGCGTACGCCGCGGGAAAGACCGTCGTCACGAACGACGTCTTGGTCGACTGGAGCCCCACGGACGCCGAGCGGGCTGCCTACGCCTCCATCCAGTTTGTGGCGGGGATCGGGGTGCCGCTCGTCAAGGAGGGCCGCCTCCTCGGCATCGTCACGGTCCACATGGCGACGCCCCGCGCGTGGCGGGGGGAGGAGGTGTCCCTGCTGGAGGACGTGGCCGAGCGCACGTGGACAGCGGTCGAGCGAGCGCGGGAGGAGACCCTGAGGCAGCAGGCGGAGGAGCTCAACGCCTTTCTGGTCCGCTTCACCGATGCCGTGCGCACGCTCACCGACCCGGAGGCCGTCGCCGAAGTCGCCTGTGGGCTCATCGCCGAACGGCTCGGGGTGGAGCGCGCCTACTGGGCGGAGGTCGACTGGACCACGCGTGAGTATGTCATCGGCCCCTCGGTCCAGGTTCCGGGCGTGCCGGTCATCGAGGGCCGCTTCCCGGTCGACGCCTGGGAGCCGTTCACGTCGCTTCACCTGGCTGGCCTTCCAGTCGTGGTGAACGACACGCAGGCGGATGAGCGCATCCCGCCCGAGGTGAAGGAGAGCTACGTTCAGATCGCGGTCGGCGCGGACCTGGCCGTCCCGGTGGTGGTGGGCGGGAAGCTGCGCTGCACGCTCGCGGCCAACCAGCGCCCCCCGCGCCACTGGAGCGAGGCGGAGGTCGCCCTCGTCCGGGGCCTCGCCGGGCGGTGCTGGTCGGAGGTGGAGCGTGCCCGCGCCGAGGCCGCCCTCACCGAGTCCGAAGGCCGTCTGCGGGCGCTGGTCGAGCACCTGCCCGGCAGCGCGGTCTTCGTGGTGGATCACGACCTGCGGTATGTGCTGGCGCAGGGCGAGGCGTTGGCCCCGGCCAATTTCACGCCGGAGGACCTGATCGGCCGGACCGTCGCCGAGGCCATGGGGCCGGAGCTGGCCCCCGGGTACGAGGCCCTGTACCGTCAGGCCCTCGCGGGGGAGGGGTTCGACTACGAGCACGCGGCGCATGGCCGCACGTTCGTCACCCGGGGCGTGCCGTTGAGGAACGCGGCGGGGAACATCTCCGCGGCCCTGGCCGTGTCCTACGACATCACCGCGCGCAAACGCGCCGAGGAGGCGCTGCGCAAGAATCAGGAGCGTCAGGCCTTCCTGCTGGGGCTCTCCGACACGCTGCGCCCGCTCGCCGACCCCAGCGCGGTCCAGAGCGAGGCCGCCCGCGTGCTCGGGCGTCACCTTGGCGCCAGCCGCGCGTCCTACGCCGAGGTCGAGGCGGATGACGCACATTTCGTCGTCCACCGCGACTACACCAGCGGCGTGCCGAGCTACGCCGGGCGCTACCTCCTCGACGCCTTCGGCCCGGGGTTCGTGCGCGACCTGCGCGCAGGCCGCACGGTCATGCTGGCCGACGCGGAGCGCGACGCGCGGGTGAGCGAGGCGGAGCGCACGGAGGTCTATGCCGCCGGGGCGATTCGCGCCTTCATCGGCGTCCCCCTCGTCAAGGGGGGGCGGCTGGCCGCCGTCTTCAGCCTGCACTTCCCCACGGCGCACGAATGGACGCCGGACGAGGTGGCGCTGGTCGAGGAGGTGGCCGAGCGCACCTGGGCGGCGGTGGAGCGGGCGCGGGCCGAGGAGGAACTGCGGGCGCTGAACGCCACCCTCGAAGAGCGGGTGGAGGAGCGTACCCGCCGCCTCGCCACGCTGAACGCCGAGCTGGCGTCACGCACCCGGGCGCTGGAGGCGTTTGCGGAGCTGACCCGCGACCTTGCCCCGCACCTCGACCCCCACGCCCTGATCCGGCGGGGGCAGGAGATCGCGCTCTCGCTGTTGCCGGGGGGCTTTTCGACCTACTACGAGCCCGAGGGCCCGGTGTGGCGCCTGCGGGCCCAGGTGGGGGACATGTGCAACCCGGCGCTCCAGGCGGCGGTGGACGCCGGGCTTCCGGTGGGGGGGACCCCCAGCCTCGACCGGCCCTGGGCGAGCGGGGTGCCGCTGTTTCAGGGGCAGTATGGCCGGGACACCGACGGGCTGGGCGAGCTGAGGCCGGAGGTGGACGCGGCGGCGACGTTTCCCCTCACGGTGGACGGGGTGCGGCTCGGGCTCTTCGCCGTGGCCCTGTTCAGCGAGCGGGCCTGGTCGGCGCCCGACCGGGCGGTGCTGGAGACGGTCGTGCACAGCCTGGGGCTGGCCCTGGAGCGGGCGGCGGCGGTGCGGGCCCTGGCCGAGGAGCGCGAGGCGTTGGCGGCGTTCGCCCACTTCACCGAGCGGGCCGCAGACACCCGCGAGGTGGCGGCGCTCGTCCGGCAGGCGACGGAGGTGCTCGGGGAGGTGCTCGACGTGGACAGCGCCGTGTACTTCGAGCGGGAGGGGGAGGTCTGGCGGCTGCGCCACGCCTCCGGCTCGCTCGACCCCGACCTCAAGGACGTCCTGGGCCGCGGGGTGCCCGCCGGTCTGCCCGGCTTCGCGCTGCCCGAAGGGCGCCGGGAGCCTCTGTTCTTCGAGCACTGGGACCCGGGCACCCGGGGCATGGCCGCCCCCGTGTCCTTCACGGCGGTGGCCGCCTACCCGCTGTTCCCGCCGGACCACCCCGCCGGGATGCTGAGCATGGCGGTAACGAACCGCCCCACGTGGACCGAGCGCGAGAAGGCGGTGTTCCGGGCCGTGGGGGACAGTTTCCGCCTCGCCCTGGAACGCGCCGCGAGAACACAGCAGATCGAGCGGCAACGCGAGCGCCTCGCGGACCTGAATGCGGAACTGGGCAACTTCATTACCCGCACGGCGCATACCCTGGAGGCGCCCGCCCGGCGACTGGGCCACCTGATGGACCCCGGACGGGCGCTTGATCCGGGGGTCCCGGACGGCCTCTTTCCCTATGATCCGGCGGCGCTGCACGACGAGGTGACGCGGCTCAGGGGAGTCGCCCAGGACCTGCGGCAACTCGCCCGGCTGGAGCAACAGGACGTGGCGAAAGACCTGCTGCCGCTGGGGGAACTGTTCGCGGAGGTGCAGGCGCAGGTGTCCGCCACCCCCCGGGGCAAGCAGGTGTACTGGTTGACCGGGCCGCTTCCCATCGTGCGGGGGGACCGGGCGCTCCTGAAGCAGGCCCTCGAGGTGCTGATGACGTTTACCCTGAGCGAGGCGCGGGGCGCGCGGTACGTGACGGTGGAGAGCCGGGAGGTGGAGGGCGAGGTGCAGGTCACGGTGGAGGACGACGGCCTCGGGCTCACCGGTGAGGAGGCCGCCACCCTCTTCGACCTGGCCGTGCGGACGGACCAGCAGGTGCCTGTGCTGGAGGGAAGCGGCCTGGTGCAGGTCCGGCGGATCCTGGCCCGCCACGGCGGCTGGACGTGGGCCGAAGCGCAGCTCAGCAGCGGCAAGATCGTCCTGGCCCTTCCCAGGGACGAGGCGGTGCAGGGACTCGAGGCCCTCTTCCGTCGGGACAAACCCGGCCAGTGAGCCGGGCCGCAGGTGAAAGGGATCCGGTTCACTCCTCCGGGGGCGATTTGGGCCAGGCGAACCAGAAGGTGGCGCCCTGGTCTACCTTCCCCTCCCCCCAGGCGCGGCCCCCGAAGCGCTCACACAGCCGCCGCACCACCGCCAGCCCCAGGCCCGTGCCCTCGTACACGCCCAGCGGGTGGAGTCTGCCGAACAGTTCGAAGGCCCGGTCCCTGTAGCGCTGGTTGAAGCCTATCCCGTTGTCCTCCACCCCGATGCGGTACTCGGTCTCGTCCTCCTGTACCAGCACCCGCAGCCGGACCTGGGGCCGCGTCCGGGTGAACTTCAGGGCGTTCGACACATACTCGTGCAAGATGAGCTGGAGGGCCTGACTGTCCCCGGCCACCGTGGGCAACGCCTGACTCGTGACCCGAACGTCACGGCCCGCCGTCTGGTCCTGCACGTCCTTGAGCACCTCGTTCAGAGCGCGACCCAGGTCCACGCTCCGCAGCCGGGCGCGCAGGAAACGCACCTGCATGTACAGTTTCAGGGACTCCAGCAGGGCATGGGTCTGCCGCACCGCCTCCTGGGCGTGCAGCAGGTGCCCCGGCGTCTCCGGGTGTTGCTGCATCAGCGTCAGAAAATTCTGGGCGCGGGTGAGGGTGCCCTCCAGTTCCCGCCCGGACTTGAGCACGACGCCCTGGAACTCCTCCCGAAGCTGCCGGAGCCGGAGGGCGCGGTCCTGAAGCTGCTGGTCCTGGACCTGCTGGCTGTCCCACAGGGCGCGGTGCGCCAGCTTGAAGGCCGTCACGTCCGTCAGCGTGAGGTGGCAGACGGGCGCGTCACCGCCGGACAGGTGGAGGCTGGCCTCCAGGGCGACGTCACGGACCTCTCCACCCGGGGTCAGCACCTGGACCTCGCCCGTCTGCCGACCCCGGCCCTCGAACACGCGCGCCAGCAGGGCGTCCAGGGTGGGCTGGGACGCGGGGGTGAGGGACGGAGCGAGGCGGCGGCCCTGGAGGACCTCGCGCGCGGACCCCAGCAGGGCGGCCCCCCGCATGTTCACGTCCAGCAGGCGGCCCTGTAGGCTCAGGAGCACGGCGGCACCGGGACTGTCCCGGAACAGCGCCTGCGCCCGGTGCACCGCCGCCTGGAGGTGCAGCACCTGGGCCTCGAGGGCCTGGAGCCGGGCTTCGAGCGTGGCGGGTGATTCCAGGTGGGTTGCCGTGGCGGGGGAGGCTGGATCGTGGTTCATGGATCACCTGGGGGTGAGCGGCGGTGGGGGGGAAGCTCATCCTACCGCAGATGCCTGCTCGCCCGCCGCCGCATCGCTGGACCCGCGTCCCTGTTCAGCAATGCCGCCGTGAGACTCCGCCGTCATGGGGGCTGTGTGCCCGTGACGCCCGCATAGCCCTGCACGCCCGGTCCTCGTGGTCTGGAACGGTGGCCGGGAGCCCGTCCTCTCGGGGTTCGGGTCGCTCCATCTGCCAGGGCGGGCGACCTTCTTGACCCGCCCTGGAGAGTGTGATGCCCAAATGCTGGGGGCCTGGCGTACGCAGGGTGCGAGATGGTGTCGGGACCCCTGGGGAGTCCACGGCAGTTCAAGCGGGTCGGCCGGATTCTGGTCTCGCCACGCCTCCACAATCCGGCCCAGTGCCCGCGAGCAGGACTCCGCGTCCATCAGGCATTCAAAGGACTGCGCCACACTGCGGCGGGCTTCAGGAAGGGATTTCGGCCGCGCTCGACTGGGGTCGAACCTGCATGGAGCGGCGATGGGTCCCCTTAGCGCTCGTTTTGGCCCGACCTCACCCGCAGGGTGACCCGGTGCGCCCGCAAGATTCGGCGGATCTCCCGCAACGCCTCACGGACCGCTGGCGCGCGGGGCGTCACCTCCCCTCGCACCGTGACGAACCGCTCTGGCCGGACAGCCGGGACAGGTGGGAGCGGCGGCAGGCGGAACACGTGCCCGGGGCCCTGTCCGGTGGCGCGGGTGCTAACGTGAACGGGCTTTCCCTCAACCCGCACGCCCTGCTCCTTTCCCCTGCGAGGCCTTCCTATGACGCAGACCATGACGCAGCCGGTCACGCTCACCGCCCCGGACTTCACCTACGACCTGCTCGTGATCGGCAGCGGGCCCGGCGGGCAGCGCGCGGCCATCCAGGCCGCCAAGCTCGGGCGCCGGGTCGCGGTCGTGGAACGCAAGGCGGTGGTCGGCGGGGTCTGCATCCACACCGGGACGATCCCCTCCAAGACCTTCCGCGAGGCGATCATGCACCTGAGCGGGTACAACGAACGGGGCCTGTACGGCGCGTCCTACGCCGTCAAGGACGACATCAGCATGGCCGACCTGCTGCACCGCACCACCAGCGTGATCGGCCACGAGCTCGACGTGGTGCGCAGCCAGCTCCACCGCAACCGGGTCGAGGTCATCAGCGCGGAGGCGAGCTTCACCGGCCCGCAGACCGTGCGGCTGCGCGACGTGCGGGGTGACGGCTGGCGCGACGTGACCGCGCGGCACATCGTCATCGCGGTGGGCACGCGGGCGGCGCGCGACCCCAGCATCCCCTTCGACGGCAAGCGCATCATCATCAGCGACGACCTGCTGAAGGTGGAGACCCTGCCGCGCACCGTGACCGTCATCGGCGGCGGCGTGATCGGCTGCGAGTACGCCAGCATGTTCGCGGCGCTGGGCGCGCGGGTGACCCTGATCGACAAGCGGCCACGCCTCCTCGAATTCGTCGACCAGGAAATCGTGGACGTGCTGGCCTACCAACTCCGGCAAAACCGCATGACCCTGCGGCTGGGCGAGGCGGTGCGGAGCGTGCGGCCCGTCACCGACCACCTCGGCGACCGGGTGCGGGTCACCCTCGCCAGCGGCAAGGAGGTCACCTCCGACCTGGTGATGTACGCCGTGGGCCGGGTGGGGGTGACCGACCGCCTGAACCTGGAGGCCGCCGGGCTGGGCGCCGACGACCGGGGGCGGATCAACGTGAACGAGCACTACCAGACCGCCCAGCCCCACATCTACGCGGTGGGCGACGTGATCGGCTTTCCCGCGCTGGCGAGCGTCAGCCTGGAACAGGGGAGACTGGCCGCCTGCCACGCCCTGGGGGTGCCGACCCAGAGCGTGCCGCAGCTCTTTCCCTACGGCATCTACACCATCCCCGAGATCTCCACCGTCGGCAAGAGCGAGGAAGAGCTGACGCGCGCGGGCGTGCCCTACGAGGTCGGCAAGGCCCAGTACCGCGAGATCGCGCGGGGTCAGATCATCGGCGACCAGCAGGGCACCCTCAAGCTGATCTTCCACCTGGAGACCCGCGAGTTGCTGGGCGTTCACATCATCGGCTCGGGGGCGGCCGACCTGATCCACATCGGGCAGGCGGTCATGGCTTACGGCGGCACCATCGATTACTTCGTCAACACCGTCTTCAACTATCCCACCCTGGCCGAGTGCTACAAGACCGCGGCCTTCGACGGCATCAATCGCCTGGGTGGCGACCCCGCGCTGGAGCCGAAGTTGGAGCCCGCCGCGGACGTGGGCGCGGTGGTGTGAGAGCCTGTGTGGAAAGAGGAGGATCAGGCAGAAACCGCGTGTTGTTGCGCAAAAGCGGTGAGTCGGCGAATCAGACGACGAATGAACGACAGCGAAATGAAAGCTTCGGTGGTCTCGGGCAGCAGGTCATCTTCGCGGTTCAATCGGCGGTCGAAGGACAGCCAGGCGAAGCTGCGTTCCACAATCCAGCGCTTCTTGATGACGACGAATCCACGGTGACCCCGGAGGGTCTTGATCTGCGCTTCGGTCAATTCCTGACCTGCTGGGAGCCAATACCATTGGCATCAGGACGCTGCACACTCTCGACGCTGTAGCCGAGCGTGATGTTGACCCAAGCTTCCCACTTGCCCTTGTACCCACCGTCAGCAAAGAGATGGAGCTTCATCTGGGTCTGCTTCTGGTGCAACTCCTGGAGGAGTTGCTGACTGCCCGCTCGATCCGTGATGTTGGCAGGTAAGACCTTGACCCCAAGGAGCAAGCCCTGAGTATCGACGATCAGGTGGTGTTTTCGTCCGTTGATTTTCTTGCCGCCGTCGTAGCCGCATAGCCCCCTTTTTGAGAGGTCTTCATACTCCTCGAATCGACAATCCCAGCGGTGGGCACGGCGTTTCGCCCGAGGGCTTGGCGGGTCTGGGCCCGGAGCACATCAACGATGCGCTCCCACAAACCACTCTGCTTCCACTGGCGGAAGTAGTCGTATACCGTCTTCCAATGGGGGAAATCAGCGGGCAACAGGCGCCAGGACACCCCGCCGCGTTTGACGTAGAAGATGGCGTCTACGATGTCCCGGCGAGCGATGCGGGCCGGTCGCCCACCGGATCGGGGTGCCGGGATCAGCGGGCCGAGGATGGCCCACTCCGCATCGCTGGTATCCGTGGGGTAAGTGCGCGGTCGGGCCACTCGAAAAGGGTACCCCTCTAACGACAGGACTCCTCCTCCACGCTTTCCAGACAGCCTCTCACAGCGGTGACCCCATAGGTTGAGGGCCGTCTCTCCCACTTCATCGAGTCCGCTCGCCCAGGGTGACTCCGGGAACAAGCCCTCAACTCGTCCGGCCCCTGCTGTGAGAGGGCGCGGTGTTCACCACATCACCCTGCCACGCGGCCTCCTGGGGCTGGCCCGCAGGTTGTTCTGCCGCCCCTGGAAGACCGACGCAGGTGCGCGTCGGTCAAGATTCAACCCTCAAAGGAGCGAAGACGTCTTCCCATGAGCGTGTCCCGTGGCACGTCGAGGACTCGGGCCAACGTCCACACCGCAGCAACGCGGTTGGGAACCGCGAGAGGCCACCTACCTCATCGGCAGTGCGTCTCTTTGGCCCGCAGGGGGCGGGGCGGGAGACGACCGGAGCGGGCAGAGTCCAAGCGTCACGCACAGGTCAAGGTCCATCGGTGGGTCTTGGGGCAGGCCGGGCCGCGGGTAAGCCGAAGGCCTGCCGGTAGTCGCGCAGGGCGGCGTGGGCCCCAGGCTCGTTGTCCAGCTTCCGGTACAGGGCGATGATCGCCTGATGGGCCTCCTCAAACAGCGGATCGAGTCGCAGGGCGCGCCGGTAGTGGGCCAGCGCCTCCCCCGGCGAGGCCGCCTCAACCTGTCGTCCAGCCGCCCAGACCCCCTGCGCCGCGCGGTCGAGCACGCGCGCCCGGAGTTCCTCCGCCCACTCGCCGCGCACCCCCGGCAGGAAGGTCAGGTCGTCGCCGGGTCCCGGCCAGGACGCGAAGAGCGAGGGGTCGGGGGCCTCCAGAACGGCCGCGACATCGACCCGCACGAGCAAGCGCTCATGCAGGCGGTAGCGGTCGCCCTCCCGCGGAAGCGGCTGGGTCAGGGGCTCCCCGCGCAGGGCCTCGCGCAGCACCCGCAGGGCGCGCCGGAAATACTGTCGGTGACGCTCCTCGCGCGAGCCGTCGAAGAGGGCGTCGATCAGGTGCTCACCCGTGGCGGGCTCATGCAGTGCGAGGTAGACGAGCAGTTCACGCGATTTACTGAGGGGGATGGTCAGCGGGCGTCCGCCCAGGTCGGCGGCGAACGGCCCCAGCGTCGTGAGGTTCAGCGTGACGGTCCCGGCGTGCGGGCTGTGCGGGCTCCCCGTCGCCGCGCTCACCCAGGGGTTGAACCGCTCGGGCCACCAGCCCCGCACCACGCACGCCGCGAACAGTTCGGCGAGTTCCTCGCGGTACATGCCCAGCACCGCGTCGCTGCCTGCCAGCTCCAGGTGCGCGACGAGGGCGGCCACGTCCTCGCGGGTGAGCCTCCCCAGTCGGCGTGCGGTCTCCGCGCGAAAGGCGAGCAGCCGGGCCCCGTTGTTGGGGCCGGAGAGCTCCGAAGGCCCGAACGCGGCCAACCGCGCTCCCGCGTCCTCCAGATGTCCGTCTCGAAACGCGTCGATGGCGCGGCGCAGGGCGAGTTCAGCCCGCAGCACGGTGCTGTAACGCTCGCCGAACTGGTGCTCGGCCTCGCTCACCGCCTGGAACGCCGCCCGCGACAGGGTGAGGTCACCCGCCTGCCGGGCGACGTCGGCCAGTTCCATCTGGATCGGCAGCACGACCGTCTTCTCCCCGCAGCGCTCACTCAGGTCGAGGGCCGTCTCGAGGGTGCGCGCGGCCGCCGCTGGCCGCCCCTGGTAGCGCTCGACGGTGGCCCGCTGGACGAGGAGCTGGGCGTGCAGGGCCGGGTGGGTGCGCGCGCTCAGGGCCAACGCGGGCCCCAGCAGCCCGTCGGCCTCCTGCACCCGGCCCCGCCCCACATAGAGCGTGATCAGGTTGAGGGTCGGCTCCAGGCCACGGGTGCCCAGTCCCAGTTCCTCGAACACCCGGTGTGACCGGCGAAAGGCCACTTCTGCCGCCTCATGGCGCCCGAGGCTGCGCAGGATCTGGCCCTGGTTGACCAGCGCCCGCGCCAGGCTGAAGGGCCGCGCGTGCTCCTCGGCGAGCGAGACCATCTGCCCAGCCTCGCCCAGCGCCTCGTCGAATCTCCCCAGCAGGCGGCAGGCCTGACAGCGCACCCCGCGCAACTGCACCTGATCGTCCACCCCCTGGAGCAGGGTGTGGGCCAGCCCTTCTGCCGCGAGGTGCAGCGCTCCGCCAAAGTCCCCCCGCCGACCGACGACGTCGGCCAGGTGCGGGAGGGCGCGCCAGCCCTGCGCCGGGTCGTCGTGCACCCGCCGCAGCAGCGCCTCGCCCACCGCCGCCTCTCCTGCGTGGCCGTGGGCCACGCCCAGGCGCACGAGCAGCTCGGGCGGCAACTGCGCCTCGTCAAAGTCCCGCAGCACCTGCCGGAGCAGGGCATACTCGCTCTGCTGGAGATAGCGGGCGGTCACGCGGCCAGCCAGCCGCAAGGCGTGCCCGTGCTGCCGGGCCGCGTGGTAGTGAGCCAGCGCCTCCAGCGCGTCGCCCCGCGCCTCGGCGAGTTCGCCCGCCCGGGTGTGAAGCGTGCGGTGGCGCACGGCGTCCGCCCGCAACTCCCGCTCCAGGGTGCTCAGCAGCAGGGCGTGCGGCCGAAAACGGCCCCCGCCCAGCGGGCTGAGCAGCACGCCCGCCCGGCGCACCTCGCCCAGCCACCCCGGGGGCACACCCGCGCCCGAAGCGCGCACCTCGTGCTCCTCCCAGACGGGAAAGACGGCCGCCTCCGGCAGCGCCCGGCGGACCTCGGCTGGGAGCTGGCCCAGCACCTCGAGCACCAGGTCGAGGGGACCGAGGTGGGCGGTGGCGCCCGAGGCCCCCAGTGCCACCCCGGCGGGCCAGCCACGCAGGTGGGCGAGCTGCGCTCCGGACAGGTGGGCGCCGCGCCGCTGGAGATAGGCCTCCACCTCCTCCTCCGTGAAGGCCAGCTCGTCGGTGGTGAGCAGGGTGGCGCGTCCGGCCGCGACCAGGGCCGCCAGCGGGAGGGCCGAGGCGTCCCGTCCCGCCAGAAACACCCGCACGCCCGGGTCGAGGGCCTCCAGAACGCCGCCGAGCCAGCGTCCCGCGCTGGGCCCCAGCCACTCCAGGCCGTCGAAGACGAGGACGACCGGCTGAGCCAGGCCGCCGATCACCCGCGCCAGGTCTCCGGCGGGCGGGCGTTCCGGCGCCTCCAGGTCCCACCAGCGCCGCAGGTACAGGGTGTGCCCCGGTTCCAGCGCCGCCAGGGCGCGGGCGACGCGGGCGGCGAGAACGGCGGGGTCGGCGTCGTCCGGAGTCAGGGCCCACCACAGGACGCGGCCCTGCGGGCGGGTGAGTTGCGCGAGCAGCGTCGTCTTGCCGTAGCCAGCGGGCGCGACCAGGGCGGCGACGGGAGGGGCGCCGGGCGCGGTGAGGGCCGCGCGCAGGGCCGTGCGGGGCAGTTCCCAGGGCAACTCGTGCGGAAAGCGGGCGTGGGGCTGGTCGAGCATGCAAGTCTCCCGGGGCCGTGCGCGGGCCTTCAGCCGGTGGAGGCCGAGGGGCATAGGGTGAGGTGGGACGGGGGGTTCGGGTGAACCCACTGTACGCCAGGAGCGGGTGCGCGGCGCGGCGGCGATGTGTCGGCCCCCGCTCTTCGTGAAGCCGCCGGGGAGGATGCCCGTGCCCGCCTGCTCACTGGTGTTCTCCTTGCTCACGCCGCAGGCGATAGGGAGCTTGCCCAGGTGACCGGGGGGAGGGGGTGCGGCGGCCCCACCGGGCAGGGTTAAACCCCCACGCGCGGTGGGGGTTTAGAGGATGAGTGGGACGGGTGAGACGAGCGCCGCCCCTGCGGTACGGTGGCCGGATCGCCCGGGCTCAGGGAAGAGAGAAGCCGAGCGACACGCCTGCGCTCCCCCTCACGCCCGTGTTGTCGGTGGCGACAGCGCTGACGGTGTATCGCTGCATGGTGTTCAGGTCGCTGACCGGCGTGTCGTCCCACACCACGCTGTAGGGTGCGCCCGTGGCCTCGCCGATCTTTCGGGCAGGGCTGCGCGGGTCGTCGGGAAAGGCGAAAAACTCCACCTTGGCAACGCCCTCCGGGTCCGGGGCGGCTGCCGTGATCGTCAGGGGCTGACCGCTGGGAACCCAGGTGGTGCTCGCGCCGGTCGTGAGGTTCGGCGTCACCTCGGTGCCGTGTCCCCCGACTGCGGCCGGCGGTACACCTCGATGGCGGAGAAGTTGGCCGTGGCGGTGCCCGTACTCACCACGTTCAGCACGCCGTCACTGGCGCCGACGGTGACCGGCCCCAGCCGCTTCCACTGGCCTGCCTCACCGGGCTCGAAGCGCGCGACCGTCTGGCCCTCCATCTGGATGTCGTAGGGCGTGGTGTCCTCGGCCCGGACCCACAGGTACACCTGGTACTGGGCGTTGGGCAACGGCACGTTGACTTCCAGCCCGCCCTGGCGGGAGAGGGCCGTGCGGACCAGGGCCTCCCGGTTGGGCTCGGCCGCAGGCAACAGCGGCACGCTGGTCGGCAGGGCCGTGGGCGTGCCGTTGGTCGTGATCCCTGCCGTCTCGCCCGCTGAGAACACCGGGCCGGCGAGGAGCGGTTCGTAGCTCTTGACGGCCACCTCCGGCCCGCCGAGGTTGATCGCGCGCAGCGCCGAGGAGGTGGAGTTGCCCGAGTAGAACGTCGCCAGCCGCTCCTCGGAGGTGGTGGTGGCCCCCCGGTCGTCCACGGCCCGGGCCGTGAAGCCCCCCTGGAAGAGGGAGTCGATGTCACTGTCGCGCGGGTACGCGAAGGAGTACGGCGCGGTGGTGTCCTCGCCGATCTTGCTCAGCCCGAAGTAGAACTCGACCTTGGCGACCTTGCCGTCCGTGTCCGAGGCGTCGGCGCGCAGGATGATGTTGTTGTCATCCACGAAGGTGCCCGGCTCGGAGGCCGGATCGCCGGGCACCGGAGCGGTCAGAACTCCGCTCTCGACCGGCTTGAGGGTGACGGTCGGCGCCTGGTTGACGGGCGGCGGCGTGGGGGTGGGCGTGGTCCCGACCGGCTCGATGATCAGGTAATCGACGATGGCGTTGCGGTCCTTGCCGCGGCCCTCGTACAGGTCGTTGATGAACGACAGGTTGAACACCTGCCCCGGCTTCAGATCGAACTCCCCGAACTTGCGGGTCACGTAGGTGGCTGAGTCCAGGGTCGCCACCGCCAGCCGTCGTTGCCGTTCGTCATTGAGATCGACGATGGGCCAGCCCTTGTACGCCTCGCCCTTACCCCGGACCGAGACGGTGTAGCGTCCGGCCTTGACGCTGCCGGGGACGACGAAGCGGACGTTATCGTTGGTGCCGAGCAGGGCGACGGCCTTGCCCCCGGAGGCGGCGGGGTCGTTGATGATGCGGCCCCCGTTGCGGGGGTCGGCGACCGTCTGCGGCGTCGTGAAAGCCTGGATGGTGCCCGCCTCCGCTTCCCACTGCAAGTCGCTGGTGGCCGTCGGCGTGCTGGCCTGTTGACTGCACGCCGCCAGCGTCAAACTCAACAACAGAAGCAGACCTCTGCGGCAGGAGCGGGTTGGGGTGATGGTGCGGGCGAGGTTCTCCTTGATCATGTGCACTCCCTAGGCGTGACGTGAGCTGGACGGTCGTTGGATGAGTTCCCTTTAACTCCGTGATGACCATGAGGAGGGCGATGTCGCGGATTACGCGGCTGCGTCGAAGCGATGTTCACCCTCCTGAGAATCCACAGACGCAGTCGGGCAGCGGCACGGGCCGGGGGCCAGCAGCTCCGGTCCCGTGCTCGCACCGTAGCAGCGGGCTGGAGAACGGCCGGGAATCGAGAGGGGTCAGCTCTCATGAGAAGTTGAGCGGTGGTCCTGGGCCGTCGACCGTTGGTCAGGCCCCAGCCTGGGTGCAGAGCGAACGTCCCTCTGGCCTGGCACGTCCAACCTGAACAGGGTGCTGATCCAGGTGCTCGCCCACGGGCAGCGCCTCCCGCGCCACTTTGCTGCTCAGGGGCGATTGGGTGCGTCGGGGCTGCTCACGGCAGCCGCGATGGCGGTCGAGTTCTGGTCCTCCGGCCGCAGTGAGGTGGAGAACAGCCAGCGTCGTTGGCGGCGCATGTGGCTTGGCCTGGCTCGTGCTTGGTGAAGTCGGTGCTACCGGGACCACCTGCGGGTACCTACCGGGAGCTGCGGAATTACATTGCGTGCTGAACAGCGTCTGCGCTTAACGGATCAACGCTTCAAGATCAGGCCACCGCCCGCAGGCCCAGCCTCACCAATTCGGGAACGGCTTGCGGATGCCGGGCGTAGTCGTCCAGGTACAGCGGGGCGGTGAGGCCCGCCAGGCCGTGGGTCAGGCTGCCCGGCCGCGGGGCCACCTGGCGGCCGCGTTCCAGCACGGCGGGCTCGAGCCCCGGGCGGTGGTGGGCCGCCTGCACCTCCAGCGCCTCGCCCCGGAAGGTGACCAGCCCGGTCCAGTCCGCCTCCAGCGCCTCGCCCATCAGGGCGGCGGCCTGCCGGGTGACCTCCTCCGGGGTCAGGGGCAGGTCGAGCAGGTGCTGCACGGCTTCGAGCACCTGGACGTGGGCCAGATGCGCCCGCAGGTGGCGGGTCTCGTGCGCGTGGGCCCCCAGTTCGCGTTCGAGGGCCCGGCGGTGCACGCGCCCCTCGAGGTCCGTGACGACCAGGGCGGCGAGGTCCACGAGCGCGGTCAGGTCCGGCTCGCCCCAGGCGTGCGGGTGGTCGTCCGCGACACAGAGGGTGCCGATGGCGTGTCCGGCCGAGGTCCGCAAGGGGACCCCGGCGTAGCTGCGAACCCGGGGCGAACCGGTCACGAGGGGGCTGGTGGCGAAGCGGGGATCGGCGGGGGCGTCGGGGACCACGAACGGCGCGTCCCCGAGGATGGGCCAGGCGCAGACGGAGGCCGCGCGGGGAAGCTCCACCGCCGCCATGCCCACGGCCGATTTGCTCCACTGGCGGCCCTCGTCGATGAAATTGAGCGCGGCGACGGGGGCGCGCAGCAGGTGGGCGGCGAGGCGGGTGATACGGTCGAAGTGAGGTTCGGGCGGGGTGTCGAGGACCCCGAGGTGCGCCAGATCGAGCAGGCGGGCGGCCTCGTGCTCAGGCTGGGGAGTGCCGATCATCGCCGGGAGGAGACGCCTGCGGGTCTGACACCACTCTGACCCCGGGCCCCCGGTGGCCGGTGCCGATCCACGCCACGGCTCCGGGCCACGTCCGTCTCCAGCGGGGGCTGACCCTGACGCCCATGTCGACCATCTCCCCTTGACCCGCGGATGTCGGGCCGCGTGGATGGTGCCTCACGGTGGGGTTTCGCCATCGTCCGGGAACCTTCCCCGGCCAGGACCCCTTGGACACCCGCGTCAGCCCAGCCACCGCCCTGCGGCGATCACACGTTCGCGGTGTTCTCCAGAAAGCCTCCCTGTTCCGAGTGGCCATGAACCTAACCGGAGGCGGAGGTGGGTGTGAGACTTGCCTGGCAGTGGTGTGAAGTCCTCCTGAAGGGCGGGCGGGCCAGCGGGGTATCTTGCCGCATGCCCGCACAGCCCGTGGCCAATCTTCTGGCGCACGTTTCCCTGAGTGAACACCTGCAAGGGGTCACCGAAGCCCTCTCCGCCTCCCGCACGCAGGCCGCGGTCTTCAGCGTGGTGCTGCGGCCCGCCCTCAGCGCCCTCAAGGCCGTGGCGGGCGCGGTCCTGCTGGTGGACGAGAGGGGGGAACGCCTGGAGATCGCCGCCGCCCAGGGCGACGAGGAAGGCGCCCAGACCCTCTGGCAGGATGGTCCCTTGAACGGCAACGTCCCCGCTGGCGACGCCCTGAAGCGGCACGAGCCGCTGTTCTTCGAGGCGCAGGGGGACCTGACCCGGGCCTACCCCGAGTTGGAGGCGCGCACGGGTGGGGTGGCCGCCGTCGCCACCGCCGTGCTCCCGATGTTCCTCGACGACCGGCCGCTGGGGGCCATCATCCTCGACTTCAAGGAGCCGCACGAGTTCACGCCCGAGGAGAGCCGCTTCCTGCGCATCCTCGCCGCCCAGTGTGCCCTGGCCCTGGGACGGGTCCAGGCCACGCGGCAGTTGGAGCGGCGCGTCGAGGAACGCACCCAGGAGCTGGAGGCCGAACGTAACTTCCTGCGCACCCTGCTGGGCAGTCTCGGGGAGAGCATCGTCGCGTGCGACGCGCAGGGCCGCCTCACGTTGTTCAACGGGGTCGCCCGCGAGTTGCACGGCCTGGACGCCGAGCCCGTCCCCCCGGAGACCTGGGCCGAGCACTACGGCCTGTATCAACCCGATGGGAAGACGTTGCTGGCCCCGGCGCAGGTGCCCCTGTACCGGGCCTGGGAGGGCCAGATCGTCGAGAACGCGGAGATGGTGGTCCGCCCCGCGGGCGGTGAGGCCCGGACCCTGCTCGTCAACGGCCAGCCGATCCTCGATCCGGACGGGAAGCGGTTGGGGGCGGTGGTGGCGCAGCGCGACATCACCGGGCGCCAGGGGCAGGCCCGGGACCTCGCGGCGGCGCGCACCCGGGCCGAAGTGCTGGCCGCCCTGGGCGACGCCCTGCAACGCGCCGCCTCGCCGGAGGAGGTGGCGCAGTTCGCCCTGGACCGCATCGGTCCCGCGGTGGGGGCGCGCGGCATGCTCGTCGTGCGGCTGGAGGGCGAGGTCCTGCACCTGCCGACCGTCTGGGGGGACGTGCCGGAGACCGTCACCGCGTACCTGAACCGGCCCGGGCGGACCCTGAACGACGCGACGACCTTCCGGCAGGTCGTCCGGTCGGGGCAGGCCGTGTACCTGGACAGCTACCGCCCCCGGCGCGGGACCGTCCCCTCCTTTCCCCCCCAGGCCGCCGGGGTGGAGCCCATCCGCAGCCCGGCGGGCACGCTGGTCGGCTTTCTGCTCGCCAGCCGCCCGGTCGAGGTTGGGGTGTGGCAGGACGGCGAGCGCGACCTGCTCAGCAGGGCGGCGGCCACCCTGGGGCTCGCCCTGGAGCGCGCGGCGGCGACCCGGCAGCTCGAAGAGGAGCGCGCGGCCCTCGACGCCTTTGTCGCCTACCAGGAGGCGGTGGGGGGAGAGAGCGACGTGCTGGCCCTCGCCCGGCAGGCCGTGCGGGTCGTGTGCGCGAGCCTCGCGCACGTCAGCGCCGCGTACTACGAACTCGAAGACGGGCGGTGGAAGGCGCGGGCGTGGTCCGACGATATCCCGCCGGAGATCGTCGCGCAGATTCGAGCGGGGATTCCGTGGGACGCGCCGCACTACGCCGGGGCGGCAGGGTCGGGACAGCCGGTGTTCGCGGACGGCTGGGACGCCGGGGCCAACAGGGTGCAGGGCGCCGAGTCCTACGGGGCCGCCGCCTTCCTGCCCCTGGTCATCCGCGGGGAGACACACGGTCTGTTCTCGGTGGGCACCCAGCAGGCCCGCGCCTGGACGGAGCGCGAGAAAGCCCTGGTCCGGGCGGTGGCGCGCGGCCTGAAGGTCACCCTGGAGCGCACGACGACCGCCCGGCACCTCGCGGAGAACAACGCCGAACTCGCCGCCCGCACCCGCGCCCTGGAGGGCTTCGCGGAATTGAGCCGCGACCTGGCGCTCGAGGGCGACGCCGTGACGCTCGTCGGGCGCGCGCAGGAGCTGCTGGTCTCGCTGCTGCCCGCCAGCGTCAGCACGTACTACGAGGCCGAGGGCGACACCTGGCGGCTGCGGTCCCACCGCGGGGAATTCCGCAACCCCGCGCTGCTCGCCGCCCTCCAGCGCGGGTTGCCCCGGGGCACGACCCTCAACGTGGACCGCCCCTTCGACACCCGCCAGCCCTTCTACCAGGACCGGTTCCAGCCCGACACGGTGGCGAGCGTGCGGCGGGAGATCGGGCACATCCGGACGACGGCGGCGTTCCCGGTGGTCGTGGGGGAGCAGGTGCGCGGCGTGCTGCTGGTGGGGCGGCACGAGCCGCGTTCATGGACGCCGGTGGAGCGGAGCCTGCTGGAGACGGCCTTGCGCAACCTCTGTCTGGCCCTCGAACGGGGCGAGAGCGTGGCGCAACTCGCCGCCCACTCCCTTCGAATCGAGGAGAGCGCCCGCGCGCAGGAAGCCTTCGTGGCCTATACGGAAGCGGTGGGCACGGAGACGGACGTGCCCGCCCTCGCCGGGCGGGCGGTCGAGGTGTTGCGGGCCCACTTCCCGGAGAGCAGTGTGGGGTACTTCGAGCCGGAGGGCGAACTGTGGCGGGCGCGGGTCTGGAGCCCGGGCTTTGAGCCGGACCTGCTCAACCTGCTGCGGGCGGGCGTGCCCCCGAACCCGCTGATCCGGGAGGTGCTGCGGACGCACGAGGCAGTGTTCGTGGACGGCTGGGACGCCGCGCGCGAGGAGGTGGCGGGGAGCGGGCACTTCGAAAGCGGGATGAACGCGCCCCTGGTCGTGGCGGGCGAGGTGCGCGGCATCCTGGGGCTGGGCCGCCCCAGCATCGCGCGCTGGGAGGAGCGCGACCGGGCCCTGGTCCGCGCGGTGGCCCGCGGCCTGACCCTCGCGCTGGAGCGGGCCGAGGGGGCCCGGCGGCTGGAGGCGCAGAACGCCGAGCTGGAGGCCCGCGCCCGGGCGCTCGAGGCCTTTGCCGACCTGACTCGGGACCTCGCCGTACAGGGAGACCCGCGCGCCTTTGTCCGCCGCGCCCAGGAGGTCGTGCTGTCCCTGCTGCCGCCCGGCTACGCCCTGTACTACGAACGCGAGGGGGAGCGCTGGCGCAACCGGGTGCAGACCGGGGAGGTCGGCCACGCGGACCTTCAGGCCTTTATCGACGCCGGACCCCCGGTGGGCGTCACGCCCAGCGTGGACGTCCCCTGGACGACGGGGGAGCCCTTCTACCAGGACAGCTACGCCCGGGGGAGCGACACCCCGGCCGAGATGGTACAGCACGTGAGCACCGTTGCCTCGCTGCCTGTGATGCGCCGGGGGGAGGTGGTGGGGGTCCTGATCGCGGTGCTGTTCGAGGCCCGGACCTGGACGCCGACCGACCGGGTGGTGCTGGAGACGGTGGCGCAGAGCCTGGACCTGGCCCTGGAACGCGCCGAGGGGGTGGCCGACCTCGCCCGGCGCACCGAGGAGCTGAGCCGCAGCAACGCGGAACTGGAGCAGTTCGCGTACGTCGCCTCGCACGACCTGCAAGCGCCCATCCGGGCCATCACCAGCTTCGCGGGAGTCATTGACCGCCGGTACGGCCCCCAACTCGACGGGCGCGGCCGGCTGTACCTGCGGCAGATCGTGGAGGGCGGCGAACACATGAAGCGGCTGGTGGACGACCTGCTGGCCTTTTCTCGCGTGCACACCGGGCGGGGGGAACTCCTGCCGGTGGACACGGGAGCGGTGTTCGACGCGGTGGCGAGGCGGCTCCAGCCAGAGACGCCGCCGGGGACGAGCCTGACCCGGGGGAGGTTGCCCGTGGTGCTCGCGGACGCCCAGCAACTCGACCAGCTCCTGCAAAATCTGATCGCCAATGGGATGAAGTACCGCCGCCCGGGGGTGGTGCCTCAGGTCCACGTCTCGGCCCAGCGCGAGGGGGAGGGGTGGCGCTTCGCGGTCCAGGACAATGGGATCGGGATTGAGCCGCAATACTTCGAGCGCATCTTCGTGATCTTCCAGCGGCTGCACGGCCGGGAGGAGTATGAAGGGACGGGGATCGGCCTGGCCGTGTGCAAGAAGATCGTGGAACGCCACGGCGGGAGGCTCTGGGTGGAGAGCACCCCGGGGCAGGGGTCGACCTTCTTCTACACCCTGCCCGGGGGGTGAGGGACCGGCCGCAGCTCCCGTCTGGTCAGGGGAATCACGGCCAGGCGCTGGACGTTGCACTCCTGAGCCGGGTTGTGGGCAGACGCCTCGAACTTACCGCCGGGATGGCCCCCGCCAGTCCCCGGGCAGAGGCCCGAGCCTCCTCGGCCTGGTCGAGGGAGAAATGCCGTTGCTCGCCGTCGTCGCCGCCTACGGCGCCACGTCCAGTTTGCGCAGCGAGGAGTTGTCCACGGACGCGTCGCCCCCAGCAGACGTTGAACTGGAGCCACATCGTCTTGGCACGCGCACCGATGAACGTGGAGGGCAGGGGGGTGGCGTCCCTGCCGTGTCTGCGCGTCGTCCAGGGGGAGCCGCCGAGGTCCTGGGTGGAGAACCGCCGCCACGGTCCCCAGGGCCTCGGCGCCTCGTCGAACTCGAAGGTGGACCTCGGCCAGGAGGGGTGGCGGTCGCGGTTCAGCGGCTTGTTGTCCGCCACGCGGCCCCTGTCCCGCTTCCGGACCGTTACGCCACGTCTACATCCCGCGCCCGGACCACCTGCGGGGGACCGGCAAGCAGCTCACCAAAGCGGGCGCTGAACCGCCGGTAGTGGTCGCTCTCGCCGTGGGCCTGCACCGCCATGTCGTCCGCAAAACGCTCCATCACGTGAAAGCGCACGGCCTCGCCCTCGCCGTCCTCCACCACGTCGTAACGCAGGCAGCCGCTCTCCTGGCGGGAAGGTGGCGCTATTTCACGCAGGGCGTCCCGCAGGGCCACGGCCTGACCGGGCTGGGGGATGAGGGTGGCGATCAGGTTGATGGCAGGCATGTCGTTCTCCTTCTGAGAAAGAGCCAGCCGCCGGAGATGCCCCGACGGCTGAGAGAGTTGGCGTTCTTCACTTCCGCCGGGCGAGCGCCACGGCCAGGATGATGATCGCGCCGCGAATGATCAGTTGCTGGCTGTACTCCAGCCCCATCAGGATCAGGCCGTTGTTGATCAGGCCGATCATCAGCGCGCCCAGCACCGCGCCGAACACCGTGCCCGCCCCACCCAGCAGCGGCGTGCCACCCAGGATGACCGCCGCGATGACCGAGAGTTCGTCGCCCTGGCCCCACTGGAAGCGGCCCGAGTTCAGGCGTCCGGCGTAGAGCATCCCGGCGAGGCCCGCCACGGTCCCCGAGGCCAGCAGCACCATGAACTTGGTCCTGGCGACGTTGATGCCGCTGTAACGCGCGGCGGTCGCGTTGCCGCCCACGGCGAGCACACTGCGGCCGAAGGCGGTGCGCCGCAACAGGAAGTGCCCCACGGCGAGCGCCAGCAGCGTCCAGATGAAGAGGGACGGGATGGGCCCGACGTCCCCCGAGCCGAAGAAGTTGTTGAAGGCGTCGTTCAGGATCGGCACCGGGGCCGTGGCCGTGATCCACTGCGCGACGCCATTGGCGATGCCCAACATGCCGAGCGTGACCAGGAAGGAGGGGATGCCCAGCCCGGTCACCAGCGAGCCGTTGATCACCCCGACGAGCGCGCCGCCCAGGAGGCCCGCGGCGGCTCCTCCCAGCGGCCCGAAGTGCGGAATGGCGAGCGCGGCCAGCACCGACGAGAGGCCCGCCACGCTGCCCACCGAGAGGTCAATCTCCCCCGAGGCGATCACGAAGGTCATCGCCACGGCCATCACCGAGATGGTGGCGGTCTGCCGGACGATGTTGAGGAGGTTGTTGCTGGAGAGGAAGCCCGCGTCGCGCAGGAAGATCGAGAAGAAGATGAAGACGAGTGCGAAGCCGACGTAGACCACGTAGGAACGCCAGTTGCTGAGAAAGGCGGGACGGGCACGCCCCGCGCTAGGCAGTGTGGACTGGGTCATGGGGGGTGCCTCCTTGCAGGGCGTGGTGCAGGTCCTCTTCCCGCGTGATCGTCTCGCGCATCAGGTCCCCGGTGACCCGCCCGCCCTGCACGAGCAACACGCGGTCCGAGGCGGCAAGCAGTTCCTGAAATTCCGACGAGATGAGCAGTACGGCCTTCCCCAGGTCCGCCAGGTCGCGGATCAGGGCGATGATCTCGGCCTTCGAGCCGATGTCCACGCCCGCCGTCGGTTCGTCGAGGATGAGCAGTTGCGGGTCGTTGCCCAGCCACTTGGCGAGGACGATCTTCTGCTGGTTGCCGCCCGAGAGAAGCCGGGTCTGCTTGTCGGGGCCGTCCGTCTTGATGCGCAGTTGCTCAATTAGCTCGCGGGCGTAGTCCTTGCCGGAGCGGTCCTGCATCACGCCGCGCGACTCGAACCGCTTCAGTTGCGGAAGGAGCAGGTTGGCGTACACGGTGTGGTCGAGCACCAGACCCTGCACGCGGCGGTCCTCCGGCACCAGCGCGAAGCCGTGCGCGATGGCCTGATCGGGGCGGCGGTTGCTGACCTCCCGCCCGCCCAGCCGAATCGTGCCCCCGGTCGCCCGGCGCACGCCGAAGAGCGTCTCGGCCAGTTCGGTGCGCCCGGAGCCCATTAGCCCCGCCAAGCCCACGATCTCGCCGGGGTAGACGGTGAAGGACACGTCCCGCACGGCGGGGGGGGCGCTGAGGTTGGAGACTTCGAGCAGGGGAGCGCCCGTGCGGTTCACCTTCCGGGGTTTCCACTCCAGGGCGCCCTCCATGCGGCGGCCCACGATGTTCTCGATCACGTCCTCCATGCGCAGGCTGTTCGTGGGCTCGCTCAGCACCGCCTTCCCGTCGCGCATCACCGTCACGCGGTCGGCGACCTGGAAGACCTCCTCCATGCGGTGCGTGATGTAGACGATGGCGATGCCGCGCGCCTTGAGCCCTTCCACCAGGCCGAAGAGTGTCGTCACCTCCGTCGCCGAGAGGGCGGCGGTGGGCTCGTCCATGATCAGGACGCGGGCGTTCTTCGACAGGGCCTTGGCGATCTCGGTGAGCTGCCACTCACCCGTCGAGAGGTCCTGCACGGTGCGGCCAGGGTCGATGTTCACGCCCATCTCGCGGAAGATGTCGCGCGAGCGGCGTACGGCCTCGCGGTCGCTGATCGCCCCGAACGCTCCCCTGGGCTCGCGGTTGAGGAAGATGTTCTGTGCCGCGGTGAGCGTCGGGACCAGGCTGAACTCCTGGAAGATCATGGCGATGCCGTGCCGCTCGGCCTCGGAGGGCGAGTTCAGGTGCACAGGCTGGCCGTTCACGAGGATTTCGCCGCTGTCGGGTTGATAGACGCCCTGGAGGATTTTCATCAGGGTGGACTTGCCCGCCCCGTTGCCGCCCATCAGGGCGTGGACCTCCCCGGCACGCAGCTCGAAATCCACGCCTTCGAGGACGCGGACCCCGTTGAAGCCCTTATTGATGTTGCGCAGCAGGACGAGTGGGGGAGCGGCGCCCATCTCGGTGGTCGCTACTGGGGTGACCGTGGTCATGTCTTCACCTCCTTTCTACGGGGGGACGGGCCGGATCGCTGGCCCGTCCCCGAAGCTCTCTGCCTCAGACCGTGACGGGCTCCACCTCGACCTCGCGCCGCTGCTGTGCCGAACGCTGGATGGCGTCCGCGATCAGCTCGATCTTGTAGCCGTCCTCGAAGTTGGGGCGGACGGTGCCGCCCTCGGTGATCGCCTTGAAGAAGTCGTACGCCTCGATGATCTTCGTCTCGCCGTACCCGATGCCCAGCGCGGGGATGGGCCAGAGCCCCTCGCCGTAGGGGTGCGCCGGGCCGGTGTAGACCGTGCGCAGGCCGCGGGCGTCGCTGGGATCGCTGTTGAAGAACACCTGGAGTTCGTCGCGGCGCTCGTAGTTGAAGAAGAGGGTGCCTTCCGTGCCGTGAATCTCGAAGGTGATGTAGTTGTTGCGTCCCCAGGCGTTGCGGGTGGCCTCCAGTGAGCCCACGGCGCCGTTCTCGAAGCGCAGCAGGGTCAGCACCTCGTCGTCCACGTCCACCTTGCCCTTGGGACCGGACGCGTTCTTGTCGGACGCCCCCAGCTTGTCCGCGCCACCCGACTGGAGGGGACGCTCCTGGATGTAGGTGTGCATCATCGCGTTCACGGCGCTGATGTCGCCGACGAGGTAGCGTGCGAGGTCCACGACGTGCGTGCCGATGTCGCCCAGCGTCCCCGAGCCCGCAATCGCCTTCTGGAAGCGCCACGAGAGCGGCCCGCTGGGGTCGGCCGACCAGTCTTGCAGGTAGGTGCCCCGGAAGCTCAGGACGCGCCCGATGCGCCCCTCGTCGATGTACTTCTTGGCGAGGGCCACCGCCGGGGTGCGGCGGTAGTTGAAGGCGACCATGTGAACGACGCCCGCCCGCCTCACCGCGTCGTACATCGCCTTGGCCTCCGCAACGGTCGGGGCCAGTGGCTTCTCGCAGAGGATGTGCTTCCCGGCCTGCGCGGCGGCGATGGCGATCTCGGCGTGCGAGTTGTTGGGCGTGGCGATGTCCACCACGTGGATGTTCGGGTCCTCGATCACCCGGCGCCAGTCGCCGGTGGCGTTCTGGAAGCCGAAGCGCTCGGCGGCGGTGCGTGCCAGGCCCTCGTTCACCTCGGCGATGGTGTGACGCACAGGAATGGCGGGCGCGGGCCAGAAGAACATGGGCATCGCGGCGTAGGCGAGCGAGTGGGCCTTGCCCATGAACCCGCCGCCGATCAGGCCGACGTTGAGCTGGGGAATACCGGAGTTCGTCATGGTCGTTCCTGCCTTTCAGAATTGGGGAAAGGGAGCCGAAGGACTCCTCCCTCCCCCGGCGGCGTTACTTCAGGGCGGCCTGAATCTCGCTGGGCGCGGTCTGGTTGTAGACCTGCTTCCAGGCGGTGAGCAGGTTCGAGCGCGTCACAGGCAGGGCGTTCAGCGCCACGTAGGCGGGCGCCTTTTTGCCCAGCAGGCCATAGGCGGCGAGGTTGGCTTCGGTCACGCCCGCGTCGTAGGGACGCTGGGCGCCCAGGCCCTTGACCATGCCATTCGAGCGGGCCATCTCCAGACCGACGTTCTTGCCGAGGTCCATCGTCGCGATGATCAGGTCCTTGCGACCCGCCGTGCGTGCGGCGGAGATCACGCCCTCGGCAGGGACGTCCCAGACCGCCCAAATGGCGTTCAGGTTGGGGTTCCGGGTCAGCATGGCTGACGCCACCTTCTCGGCGTCACCCGCGAAGTCGGGGCCGCCGATGCCCTGCTCGGCCACGACCTTGATGCCGGGATACCTCTTGATCGTGGCCTTGAAGGCGTCGTACCGCTGCTTGGTCACGAAGAAGTCCGCCGCGTGGTAGACGATACCGATGTTGCCCTTGCCCTTCAGTTGCTGGGCGAGCAGGTGCGCCGAGGCCACACCGTTGCCGTAATTGTCGGAGGACACCACGCTCACGTACTCGGTGCCGGGTTTGAGGCCCGTGGGCACGTTGTCCATGAACACGAGCTTCACGCCCTGCTTGGCGGCCTTCCTGTACGAAGCGGCGGTCGCCACCGGGTCGGTCGGGATGGACACGATGATGTTGGGCTTGCGGGCGAGCACCGTCTCGATGTCCGAGACCTGCTTTTCCGGCTTGAAGTTCGCGTCGGTCACGGCAATGACCTTGATGCCCAGTTTGGCGAACTGCGCCTTGAGGCCGTCCACCTGAGCATTGCTCCAGTCGTTGCCCCCGTAGTGCAGCACGATGGCGGCGGTGGCGTTCAGGCCCTTCACCTTGGCGATCTCGGCGGGCGTGAGCTTGATCTGCGCGGCGGGCGTGGCCGTCTCGCCCGCCGGTCCCTTGCTGAAGACCTGCGTCGTGAGCTGCTTGAGGGCGGCCTGGGGGTTGACGCCCTGCGCGAGCGCGACGGAGACGAGGGCGGTGGCGGCGAGGGCGAACTTGGTCGTGTGCTTCATGGCGGTCCTTTCAGGGACGGAGGGAGAGTGGAGAGAAGTCAATCCGCAGGCGTCGCTTGCCGGGCCTGCAACCACTGGAGGCTGCGGGTCGCGGCGGCTTTGGGGTCCTGGTGGGCATCGAGTTCGACCGTCACCCAGCCATCGAAGCCGATGTCCTCCACGGCCTGCCAGATGGCGGCCATCTCGGGGTCCTCGTCGAGCGGCAGGAAGTTCAGGGGCTCGCGCCGAAGGCCCTTGAGGTGGATGTAGGGAATGCGGGAGGCGTACTTGCGGATCAGGGCAGGCACGTCGTTCCCCCCTGCCGCGAGGTGCGCGGTGTCGGGGCAGAGGCCGATCCGACTCTGTGACATGACCTTGTTCAGCGCCTCGGGGCCCTCCACGATGGTGCCGAGGTGGGGGTGATACAGAGCGGTGAGGCCGTACCGCTGCGCCAGTTCCGCCGCACGGTCGAGATTCTGGGCGAGTTTGGTGTAGTCCTCCTCGCGGGGGCCGCCCGCCCGCTTGGCCCCGCCGCCCAGCACCAGGAACTCGGCGCCGAAGGTCTGGCCGATCTTCGCGGCCTCCTCGATGCGCCAGAACTCGTCCTCCAGCACGTCGTCGTAGATGAAGTTCGCGCCGGAGTACACGGCGATCAGGCTGAGGTTCCCGGCGTTCAGGAAGTGCCGAAACTCGTCCTCGCGCCCCTGGTAGGCGACGAGGTTGCCGTCGAACAGTTCGACGCCCGTGAAGCCCGCCGCCGCGATGTCGCGCAGGGCCTCCTCGTCCGAGCCGGGGGTGAGGTAGAAGAGGTCCTTGATGCTCGTGACGCCCGCCGGATGTCCGACGACGCCACCCCAGGTGTTGGTCTGATAGCCGAACTTCATGCTGGTCCTCCTGGAGGGTGACCGCGGGGGTGCGGCCGAGGAAGGGTGCGGCAGACGGAGACACACGGGACGAGGCTACGTGGAGCAGAACCGGCGTCCGGAGCCAGAACAAGTACTTCGGTGTGCGCTGAGGTTAAAGGGAAGCCTTTTTCCGCACATCCCGAGGATTGGGGGAAAAACGTGCGCTCGCTCTGGGGGGCAGGCACCCCCTAGAGTTGGGGGGAAGACCAGGGGCACAAGAAAACGGCCGTCCAGAGGGATGCCGGACGGCCCTTCACGGTGTGGTTGTGGAGGTGAAGTGAAAGGCGGCAGGTCTTGCCCAAGCCGCGCCCTGGAAACCTGAGCTCCAGGCCTGGATCATGTGGTCCGGCGCAGTTCGGCCCTACCGCGCTCCTTCCTGCGCGGCCAGAGCGGCAGGCACGGTCACCCAGCGCCCCTCGCTGTGGCTCTGGAAGGCCGCCTCCACGAACCGGGCGGCGGCGAGGCCGTCCTCGAAGGTGGCGATGCGGTCGCCGCCCGCCCCGTCCAGCCCCGAGTAGAAGGTGCGGATCACGTTGGTGATCGCGTCGGGGTAGCCCTCGGGGTGCCCGCCGGGGTAGTGGGTGAAGGCGCCCCTGGGGTCCTTGAGGCGCACGGTCCGTGTGTTCTCGCGGGTGCCGATCTCGATCTCCTCAGGCCGCTCCTGGCGCCAGGTCGCCGAGCCGCGCGTACCGATGACTCCCAGCTCCAGGTCGTTCTTGTGTCCGGGAGCGACCTGCGACAGCTCGAAGTTGGCGTGGACGCCGCCCGTGTACTCGACGAGCAGGCTGGCCTGGTCCTCGGTGGTGACGGTGAAGGGTTCGGTCTGCCCTCCCGCGCTGGCGAAGGTTTGCACCTCACCCACGGGGCGCCGCCGCTCGGGGTGCAGGGTGGTGAAGCGCGCGAGGACCTTCTCGGGGTCAAGACCCGTCACGAAGCGGGCGAGGTCGGAGAGGTGGGAGCCGATGTCGGACACGGCGCGCGTCTCCCGGGCCGGGGCGCCCACCCGCCAGTTGAAGTCGGTGTCGAAGAGCAGCCAGTCTTGCAGGTAGTGACCGCGCAGGTAGGTCACGTCCCCCAGTTCGCCCGAGGCCACCAGTTCGCGCAAGGTCTGCACGGCGGCGTAGCCCCGGTAGGTGAAGTTCACAGCGTTGTGCCGCCCGGCCTCCCGCGCCGCCCGCACCTGGCGCTCGCACTCCTCGACCGAGACGCCGAGGGGCTTTTCGGAGAAGACGTGCTTGCCCGCTTTCAAGGCCGCGAGGTTCTGCGCGGCATGCACGTCGTTGGGGCCGCACTGGTGGACGACCGTCACGTCCGGGTCGGCGAGCAGCTCGTCCAGGCTGAGGTAGGGGCGCAGGCCGAGCCTGGCGGCCTCGCGGCGGGTGTAGCCCGCCTCGTGGCCCAGCACCCCCGCGATGGGGAGGCCGAGGCGGCGCAGGGCCTCGATGTGAGCGTTGCCGATGAACCCGATGCCAATGACGGCGGCGCGTGGTGGGGAGGCGTGAGGCTGGGTCATGGGGACACTCCTTGTCGGGGAGGCAGGGCGGGTTCGACCTCTGTGAGGCCCACCCAGCGGCGCTCGCTGTGGCTCCTGACGGCGGCGGCCACCGCGAGGGCGGCGGCGTGGCCGTCGGCGAAGGTGGGGTACTCGGTCTTCTTCCCGGCGAGGCTGGCGTAAAAGGCGCGGATGCCGTTGGTCAGGGCGTCGGGGTAGCCCTCGGGGTGGCCGGGGGGATAGTGGACGAGCGCGGCGGCGTCTGGGCTCAGGCTGGCGGTCTTGTGGACCACCTCGTCCGGCTTCCCGGCGCGGCCCAGCCACAGTTCCTCGGGGCGCTCCTGGCGCCAGCGGGCCGCGCCCAGCGTGCCGATCAGCTCGATCTCCAGATCGTTCCGGTGCCCGGCGTACACCTGGGCGACCTCGAAGGTGGCGCTGACGTCCGCCCCGTACTCGACGAGCACCGTGGCCTGGTCCTCCGCCTGCGCGAGGAAGGGAACCGGGCCGTCCCCCAGGGTGCCGGGCCGGTAGCGGACGCCGTGCATCCGCGCCAGCCGGGCGAAGACCCCGGTGGGTTCCAGGCCGGTCACGAAGCGGGCGAGGTCCAGCAGGTGCGAGCCGATGTCCCCCAGCGCGCGGGTCTCGTCGGCGCTGGCCTCCAGCCGCCAGTTGTACTCCTCCGGCGAGAGCAGCCAGTCTTGCAGGTAGTGACCGCGGATGAAGCGCAGCTCGCCCAGCTCCCCGGCCTGGACCCGCGCCCGCAGTTCGCGGACCACCGGGTAGTTGCGGTACGTGAAGTGGACGGCGTGGTGCAGCCCCGAGGCGCGGGCGAAGTCGAGCTGGCGCCGGGTTTCCCCCGCCGTCACGCCCAGCGGTTTCTCGGAGAAGACGTGCTTGCCCGCCTTGAGGGCGGCGAGATTCAGTTCGACGTGGACGTCACTCGGGGCACAGTCATGGACGACGGTGACGGCCGGGTCGTGCAGGGCCGTCCAGGTGTCCGGGTAGGCACGGACGCCGAAGCGGCGGGCGATCTCCTCGGTGTGCTCGGGGGCACTGGCGATCACCCCGGCGACCGGGATGCCGAGGCGGCGCAGCGCCTCCAGGTGAGCCCGGGCGGTAAAGCCCCCGCCGAGGAGCAGAGCCACCGGGGCGGGCGGCTGGGCCGAAGGGTGCAGGTGTGAGATTGGCATGGTCATCGTCCAGCGAAGCACGCTCCTGGCGTACGGGGGCAGGGAGAGGGTGGACGGGGGCCGAGCGGGCGGGAAGGACGCCCCAACGGTAGTCCAGCTCGACCTTCCCGCACATCCCGAGAATGAGGGGGGCGGGTGCGGCGAACTTCTGGGGGAAGGGGGCAAATGTCACGCGCCGTCTGGAGGGAGAGCCCACACCCGCTATGCTGGGGCCTATTCGCAACCCGCCGCCGCGTCCCCCGGCGAGCGGGAAGGAGGACCCCACCCCCATGTCTTCCCCAGGCCTCCCCAGCCCGCAGCGCTCTGCCCTGCCCACCCCGGTCACGCCCCTGGTGGGGCGGGCGCGGGAGGTGGAGCAGGTCCGGGCCCGGCTGGGCCGCCCGGAGGTCTCGCTGCTCACCCTGACCGGACCCGGTGGGGTGGGCAAGACCAGGCTCGCGCTGGAAGTCGCCCGGCAGCTCGCGGACCAATTCGAGGACGGGGTGACGTTCGTGGGGCTCGCGCCTGTGCGGGACCCGGCCGGGGTGCTGGGGACCCTGGCGGCGGCCCTGGGGCTTCAGGAGTCCCGGCGACCGACCGGGGAGGTGCTACGCGACTTCCTGCGCGAGCGGCAGCGGCTGATCGTGCTGGACAACTTCGAGCATGTGCAGGGCGCCGCTCCGGACGTGGCCGAACTCCTGCGTGGCGCGCCGGACCTCACCGTGCTGGTGACCAGCCGCTCGCCGCTGCGGCTGTACGGGGAGCACGAATTCGCCGTGCCGCCGCTGTCCCTGCCGAGTCCGCAGGGGGAGGGCGAGGCGGTACAGCTTTTCCTGGAGCGGGTGCGGGCCGTGCAGCCGGGCTTCGCGCCCACGCCCGAGCGCCTGACCACCCTGGGCCAGATCGTCTCGCGGCTGGACGGGCTGCCCCTCGCCATCGAACTCGCGGCGGCGCGCATAAGGCTGCTGCCCCCCGCCACCCTGCTCGCCCGGCTGGACAACCGCCTGGGGCTGCTGCGCGGCGGCGCCCGCGATCTGCCGGACCGGCACCAGACCCTGCGGGCCACCATCGACTGGAGTTACAGCCTGCTCGCGCCCGAGGAGCAGCGGCTCTTCGCCCGGCTGGGCGTGTTCGTGGGGGGTTGGTCCCTGGAGGCCGCCGAGGCGGTGTGTAATGTGGACGGCGACCTCGACGTGTTGGAGGGCCTCACGTCGCTGACCGAGAAAAGCCTGGTGCGCCAGCTTCCCGGCGACGAGGCGCGCTTCGGCATGCTGGAGACGCTGCACGAGTACGCCCTGGAGCGGCTGACGGAGGCGGGGGAACTGGGGTCCATGCGCGCCCGCCTGGCGGATCACGCGCTCGCCCGCGTCCTGGAGTTGCGGGACGCCCTGCGCGGGCCGGAGCAGGCCCGGACGTACACCCGCCTCGAAGTCACCCGGCCCAACCTCCTGGCCGCCCTGCGCGTCTGGCTGGAACGGCGACCCGAGCGGCTGGGCGATTTCGCCCGCACCCTGGGCTGGATGTGGTCCCTGCGCGCGGATTACGAGGCCGCGCCCCTGCTGGACGAGGCGCTGGGCCGCGCCCACACCCTGCACGGTTCCCCCCGGGGCTGGGTGCTGTATGCCCGCTCGGTCATGGAGTTCCGGCGCGGGGCCTTCGGTGAGGCGGAGCGCCTGGCGCGGGACAGCCTGGCCGCGTTCGGTGAGGCGGGCGACCCGGGGGGCGGGGCCTACGCCCGGAACGCCCTCGGCCTGAGCGTGATGCCGCATGACCGGATCACCAGCCGCGCCGAGTTCGGGGCGAGCCTGGAGACGGCGCGCGCCGGGGGGGACACCTGGCTGACCGCGCTGAACCTCAGTCTGCTCGGCTGGCTGGACACGCTGGAGGAGCGCCTGGACGAGGCCGAAGCCCACCTGAGGGAGGCGGGCGAGTGGAGCGCCCGGCTGGGGGAGCGGGGCCTGCTGGGCTGGGTGGACCTCGCCTGGGCCGGGCTGCATCTGAGGCGGGGCGACCTCTCCTCCGCCAGGGAGGTGTTGCGGGCGGCGCTGGGCAGCGCGGAGCACATCGGCGTTCCACCGGTTCAGGCGGCGGCCGTGCAGGGCTTCGCCATGCTGGCGGCCCGGCGTGGGCAGGATGAGCACGCGGCGCGGCTCTGGGGAGCGGGCGAGGCGATGCGGGAGACGCGCAACATCATCGCGCCGGTCGAGCGCCAGATGTTCGAGCCCGGGCTGCTCGACGTGCGGCGCCGCCTGGGAGAGGACCACTTCACACGCGCGCTGGACGAGGGGCGCGCCCTGTCCGAGGCCGAGGCCCTGGCGCTGGCGCTCCTGCCCGTCACCTCCCCTGTGCCCCCTCCGCTCCCGGTGCTCACCCCGGGTGACGCCCTGACCGCTCTCACCCCGCGCGAGGCGGAGGTGCTGGCCCTCCTGGCCCGTGGGCTGAGCAACAAGCAGATCGCGGCCCGGCTCGGGAGCGGCGTGTACACGGTCAATGACCACGTCAGTTCCATCTACGCCAAGCTGGGGGTGCGGGGTCGGGCCGCCGCCACCCGATACGCGCTGGAACAGGGCCTGGCCTGAGACCGCTTCCGAAGTTCCCGACGGCGACCGGGGGGGCTACCCCACCCGTGCCCGGTTGGCCTGCCTGTTCGTGGTCGTCGGAACTGAGAATTGAGCTTGACGCGCCAAGGCGTGCGGCCCCGTCCCGCCCCTTCTCCCCAGTCCTGGAGGTCGCTCTCCTGGACGGACCACCATCAGCACGCTCAACCTCAAGCTCGACTGCCAGGCGAGCGGGGGCCACCGCACTCCTCAAGTTCAAGACGGGCAGCCTCTTGATGAGAGCCCCTCCACAGTAGAGTCACGCCGACGGGTGGGCCTGTTGCTTGTTCCCCTCCAGCACCGCCAGGATGGCTCCAGCCAGTCCCCGCGTGTAGGCCCGCGCCGTCTCATACGATTTTTTGCAGATGCAGTACCCCAGCACTACCCAGTGCGGGGCGTCAAAGGCGGGTGGATGGAACAGGGAGACGACCCCCCGGGGCTCGCTTTCCTCGCCGTGCTCCAACTCGACGCGGGCCAGCCCGAATGAGGTGGCGTGGTGATGAGGCTCCTCGTGCTCGGGCAGCCCTTCGATGGGCACAAACGAGGTTTCGACGACCGGCGGGAAGTCACACTCCTGATGCCACGGCACGGCACGGCACTCGAAACGGCGGTTGGACTGGCCGAGCGCCCGACCCAGGATGAGGCGGCGATGTTCCACCCAGCTCAGCACTTCCACCAGGGCCGCGCGCGTCTCTTCGCCGCGCGCCTCCCCCAGCGCCTTGTGCAGGCGGCGTTCGACCTGGCCTTGCTCCTCGACCACCGCTTCCAGGGCCACCACCGGCATCCCCAGAACCCCGGCCAGAAGCGCCTCGACCGAAGGACCGCGTTCAGAAGACATGGCCTGGCTCCTCCAGCAGACGCGGAGCACAGCCCGGGCACGCCACACGGCGAGGTCGCGCTCGTCCTCGATGGAGTGCACGATCTCGGCCAGGTCCTCGACCACCCGCCGCAACTTGCGCACCTGCGTGTCTTCCGGTACGTCCTGCTGGAGCGGCCAGCGCAGTTCCGCCGTGTCAGGCAAGCGGAATTTGACCTGACTGTCCACACCCCTTCTCTCACTCAGGCGCAGGTAAAGACCGGGGAACTGCTAAAAGTTCATCTCCAACCGCACAGGGAGCCACCCTCCCTTCAGGGACACTTCAGGTGCAGTGCCGCATTCGATGGGCCTGCCGTCCAGGGAATACCGCCGCCCGCCACTGTCATGAGCCTCGTCAAGTCGTGCCATTTCGCCCCCTGCCTCCTCTCGTGGTCATCGGGGGCCACCTTGGATCGTCCTGGTCCAACACATGGGGCTCAGCGAATCACCGTGACTGACACGCCCACGCTCAGACTGCCCCAGGCCCGGTCGGCGGTCAGCACCGGCACGCCGAGGCGCCCCGCGAGCGCGAGACCGTAGCGGTCACCGAGGGAGAGCCCGGCATCACGCGTCGCTCCGAAGAGGTCGGCGGCCACCTCCGCATCCTCCACCGTCCCCAGGTTCACGGTCAGGAGCTGCCCGAGGATACCGCGCTCCGTGAGCTGCCGGGTGGCCTCTGCCGCCGGGAGCCCTTTGCTCGCCAGCCGGGTCAACACCTCGGCCCAGTTCACGGCGTGGATCGTTGTCCCCTGCCTCAAGGCCTCGTCCACTTGGTCAGCGCCCGTCTCCCCCTGCAACCAGGCCAGGAGGGCACTGGCATCAAGAACGGTCGTCATCCATCCCGCCTCCCTCAGTGATGCCTGCTTCCCGAGCGACCTCCTCCCGCCGCTCCCGAAGCAGTTCGTCTACCATCGATACCCCTTCAGGAGCCAGGTGAGCGAACATCCCCCGTGCGGAGGCAACCGCATGGCCCGCGGTCACCAGCTCTGCTTTGCCCTTCTCCAGTACGCGGGCGATCAGGCGGTCACCCGACTGAACGCCCATGCTCTGGCGGAAGGCGACGGGAAGAAAAATACGTCCATTCTCCTTAACCTCAAGCGTGAATGCCTCCACTCCAGCCATAGGGCAAAATTAGCATTTTTGCCGCTCCTCCCACCCCTGCCCTTCCAGGCTAGGAGGACATAGGCGGCTCTCCCCTCCCTTTCTGCCAACAAGTCTTATCAAAAAGGTGTGACCCTTATCGGTGGGGGAGAGCTGGGGGTAACATGGTGGTAAGGAGATACAGTTGTGGGACGAACCGTGTTGACGAGTAAGGGACAGGTAACGATCCCGGCGAATGTCAGGGACGCACTCGGCCTGGGTGCTGGCGACCAATTGCTGATCGAGCTTCAGGAGGGTGGATTTTCCGCCAAGGTCGTGAAGAAGACGAGAGTGAGCGAACTCCGGGGCATCTTTGCCGGGCCGCCGCTCCCTGAGAAGGAGGAGGCGCGGGACCGGATCGGGCAGGAACTTGGGGAACAATTGGAGCGTTCCCCTTGAACCTCTGGCTGGATGCCCATGCCATCCTGCGCTTCCTCGTCAACGACCACGAGGAGCACGCCCGGCGGGTCGAGGGCCTGCTGGAACGCGCCGGGCGAGGAGACGTGCAGCTCGTCGTCACCGCCCTCGTCATCGCCGAGTGCACCTGGGTCCTCAACTCCTTTTACAAGCGGGACCGGGTGGAGATCGCCGAGGGCCTGCTCCGCTTTCTGGCGGCCGACGGCCTGACCCTCCCTGAAGAAGACGCCGTGCTCGAAGGGTTGCGGCTGATGCTGACGCGGAGTGTGGATTTCGCGGACGCCTACCTGGCCGCCTGTGCCAAGGGGCGGGGCGAGGCCGTGGCCTCCTTTGACCTGGACTACCGCAAACTGAGCTGTGAGGTGGTGACCCCTTGACCCTCGATGTCTACAAGGGAGAGCTTGTGGCGCGGGCCCGCACCTGGGTGGACCTGCCCCTCGACGAGCGACGGCGCCGGGCGGTGGCGGCGGCCAGGGACCGGGATGGGGAAGCCCTCTGGGACCTGACCGAGGCGCACCTGACGACCCACGGTTCGGCCGGGGCCCGGGTGCGTCCCCACACCCTGCGGATGTACCACCTGGGGGTCCGTCATTGGTTGGCCTACGGGAACACGGCGGCCGTCGCGCTGCTCAACCCCGCTCCCGACACGGGGGCCTTGTACCTCCGCTCCCTGGAGGCCTCGGGCAAGGCCCCCTCGACGGCGCAGGTCTACCTCGCCGGGGTACGCCAGCTTTACCGGGCGCTGCGCTGGGCCGGGGCCACCACCGCCGATCCCTTCCTGGACGCGCGCCCGGCACGGGACAAGACCGCACCCTGGGACAAGCGGCAACCCTACCCGGAGGAGGACGTGCAAAAACTCCTCGCCGCCGCGACACCCGAGCTGCGCCTGCTGGTCCTGCTGGGCGCCCACGCCGGGCTGCGGGCCAGCGAGCTGGTTGCCCTGGGGTGGGAGGACGTGCAGCTCGACGCCGGAACACTGCGGGTGCGGGACGGGAAAGGCGGGAAGGCCAGGGTGATCAACCTCAGCGCCTCCCTGACCACGGCACTCGCGGCCCTGGGTGGCAAGACCGGGCCGGTGATCGGGCGCAGTCCCGAGGCGGCCAGGCTGAGGCTCAAGACCTTGTGCAAGCAGGCGGGGGTGGCGTACCGGGGGCTGCACGCGCTGCGGCACTACAACGGGACCCGGATCGTGCGCGCGGGGCTGAGCCTGGAGGCGGCCGCCCAGCACCTGGGGCACGCCAGCATCGAGACCACCCGGGTCTATGCCAAGTGGAGTGACGACACGCTCAAGCGTGAACTCGGCCGGTGGTAGGGCACCTGAACGTCGATACGGAGGGGGCGGACGAGGAGGCGTGGGTGGGCTTCCTTCATTGTGGACCGGCTGGCGGTGGGTCGGCAAAAGAAGAGGTGGCGGTGATCGGGCGGACGCCGGAAGCGGCGCGGGGGAGACTGCGGACCTTGTGCAAACGCGAAGGCATTCCCTATTTGGGCCTGCACGCGCTGCGGCATACGGCTGGGACGCGGCTGGTGCGGGCGGGCTTCCCGCTTCAGGACGTGGCCGAACACCTGGGGCACAGACGGCCCACACCTACGGCAAGTGGGCCGACGACCGGCTCAAGGCGCACCTGCGGGGGAGTTGACGCTCTCCTCCGGTGGGGCAGGGGCTCCGGCACCACGGGGCCGGGGACGCCCCCAGCGTGGGGCCTGGTCCCCAGTGCAGGCGCCAGCAACGAAGAAGGCGGACGTCTGGGCCGCCCTGGTGACGTGCCCCACTTCACCCGGAAGCCGACGCGGTCCACCCGGTGACGCTTCCCCGCATCCCCCCAGAAAGCTGGACGCCTGAAGGAGGGTGACCGGGCAGACTGAGGGGATGAAGGCGGCTTCGCGCCTGGTGATGGCGGTGCTCGGCGTGCTGGCCGTGGGCATCCTGCTCCCCCTCCTGACCCCAGCCACGCCCTCTGAGCTGAGCGCGGACGCCCAGGTCTTCGCCCGGCATGCCTTGCGGGATGCAGCCCACTTTCTGGACAACCCGGTGCGGCGGCTCCTGACCCTGCGTCTCCAGGTCGTCGAGGTCGTCCCCACGGGGGTCACCGGCGACTGCGGTGAGCTGCCTCACGTCAGCGTGCGGGAGTACCGCGGCACGTGACGCTGTTCGGCCTTCCCTCCACCACGCTCACCGTCACCTGCCAGGGCGTTCACCTCGCCCAGTGAGCGAATCGAAAGGAGGACTCGTTGGGCGTTAGCCTATGCCCCATGTCCAAGCCCACCCGTCATGTGAAGAGAGTGAAATGACCGCCCTGAACGCCGTTCTCGCGGCCGTTCTCGTGGCGGTCTTTGCCTTCGAGGAAGATCAGGCCTGGCACACAGGCGAGACCTGGCAGGTCCTGGGGGCGGGGCTCGGCTGGGTGCTGGCCCTCTGGGTGCTGCTGTCCGCCCTGCGGGGGGTGTTCAGCGGCAGGCGGTAGTGGCCTTGAGTTTCCTCATCGCTTCGGGCCGCAGCAGGACCAGCTCGCCTCCCCCGTCCGCCTGCTCCCTGGGCCTCCACGCCCGTGCGAGCCGGAACAGCTTGCACCATGTAGAGTAACAACTCGTGCAGCCGCCCCACCTGCCGGTCGAGGAAGAACAGATGACGCTCTAGGTCCTCCTGGAGCGGTCCGTCCTCGGCCACCCGCAGCCGCTCTTCCTCCTGCGCCTGCATCTCCAGCAGTTGCCGCCGGGAGCGCAGCAGGCGGACCCGCTCGTCCTCCCCCTGGCGACTCATGCGTTCGCTGACGAACCGGGCCGACCCGGCCATCTGCGCCACGGTGCTCATGTCCGGGAGCCGCGCTTCGGCGGTCGCCGCGAAGGCCCGCACCTGCGCCTTGGAAGTCACCCTCACCCGCACGCCCTGTTTCCAGCAGCGCCACGACCACGGGCAGTTCTCCACCGCCCAGCGCCTGCACCAGCACCGCCGCCGGGCGCAGCTCGCCGATGCGCTGGGCCGACCGCAGGGTCCCTTTCGGAGAGCTGTCCTCCGCAAACGTCTCCTCCGTTGGCACCACCGCGCCCCGCCACGCCTCTCGCGTATGCCTCAGCCCCACGAACAGCTCCTGCATGGGCACCTCCTGGGCCGCAGCTTCCCCCATCATTCCTCAGGGTGAACCGGTCGGGGCAGGGCGCTGGATGACGGGCGCTCTCCGCCACCAAACGGAGAAAAGCTCAGCACGCGAAACCAGGTCCCGCTCCGCTCCGGCGGCAGGCGCAGGGCGTCCACGTCGAGGTCCAGTTCCTCCGGCCAGGTGAGCGTGCGACCCCGCCGCCTCATCCGGACCTCCTCCAAGACCTCACGGCTGCGCAGCGGCGCGAACACCCCGGGCTCCCCCGCCCGAAGGAGGGGCAAAAACGGCTCACGGTCATGTCCCCCGGGCTTCGAGCGAACTTGCTCTCAGGAGAGACTTTGGAAGTAGTGACCCTGGTCGAGGTCCGCCAGCAGCCCCGGCTGGGTCGGCTGCCAGCCCAGCAACTCGCGGGTCAGCGTGCTGGAGGCCGGGGCGTCGGCGGCCAGAAAACGGGCCAGCCACCCGAAGTGACCCGTGGCTTCCTCAGCAGAGACCGAGACCACCGGCAGCCCCAGGTGCCGCCCGATTCCCGAGGCGATGGCGCGGACCGGCACGCCCTCCTCGGCGACCCCGTGCAGGACCGACCCGGCGGGCGCGCCCTCCAGCGCCAGGCGGAAGAGGCGCGCGGCGTCGAGCCGGTGCACCGCCGGCCAGCGGTTGTCCCCGCCCCCGATGTAGCCGGACACCCCCCGCTCGCGGGCGATGGCGACGAGTCGAGCGATGAAGTTGGGGTCCCCCTCGCCGTGCACCGTCGGCGCGAGCCGCACGACGGACGAGCGCACCCCCCGGGAGGCGAGGGCGAGGGCCGCCTGGGCGGAGGCGACGCGCGGGTAGGTCGCCGGGTCGGGCCGGTCCTGTTCGGTCGCCACCCGCCCCGTCGCGGCCCCGGCCAGCCCGGAGGCGATCACCAGGGGCCGATCCGAGCCCTCCAGCGCGGCGCCGAGGGTTTCGATGGCGCGCAGGTCGGTCTGTGCGGCGGCCACGGGTTGCGAGAAGTCGTGGTTGTAGGCGAGGTGGATCACACCGTCCGCCGCGGCGGCGCCCGCCCGCAGGCTTTCCACGTCGTCGAGGTCGCCGCGCTGCACCGTGGCCCCGGCGGCGGCAATGGCCCGGGCCGAGGCCTCCGAGCGGGCGAGGCCCACCACCCCATGCCCGGCGGCGAGAAGTTCGGGAACCACGGCAGAGCCGACAAACCCGGACGCGCCGGTCACGAAAATACGCATGGTCAGACCTCCTGTGCCCGGGACGGGGCGGCCTGCGGGCCGCGAAGCAACCAACCCCGGAAGATCCACGTCAGGCGGGGCATCACCACGAACGTCATGGTGGGCACCAGCACCGCCGTCAGCAGCAGGGTCTGGAGAGGGAGCGCCAGGGTGCCGAGGTGGGGGCGGGCGACCCACAGCAGCAGGGTGATCAGGGGGTAGATGGCGAGCCAGTTGAGCAGGGCGAGCTTGTCTCTCGGAGGGTTCATGGGGGGCCCCTTTCGGCGAAGGCGGAGGACACGACCTGTCACGAGGACGCACGTTACCGGGCCCCCGGCGGATCGGCACCCCTCACCGCTCGGGCAGCCGCGATGTCAGCGACTGACACCAGAAGCGTACACCGAATGTCAGCCGCTGTCATCACGTAGACTTGGGGGATGGGCCGGTGGGGACCAGATGCGCGCGGTCGCCTGGAAGAGGCGGCGCTGGAGCTGTACACCGAGCGCGGCTACGAGCAGACCACGGTGGCCGAGATCGCCGGGCGGGCGGGGCTGACGGAGCGGACGTTTTTCCGGCACTTCGCCGACAAGCGCGAGGTGCTGTTCGGGGGGTCGACCCTTCTCCGGGAACTCGTCGTGGGCGCCGTCGAGCGCGTGCCGGAGGCCGCAACGCCGATGGAGGCGGTCGTTGCGGGCCTGGCGGCGGCGGGCGCCTTTTTTCAGCAGAACGTCGAGCGGTCGAGGCGGCGCCAGGCGGTGATCGACGCGAACGCGGAGCTTCAGGCCCGTGAGCTGAGCAAGTTCGCTGCACTCGCCACAGCGATTCAGGGCGCCCTGCACCGGCGTGGGGTCGCGGGCCCGGCAGCGGGTCTGACCGCCGAGGCCGGGATCGTGGTCTTCAAAACTACGTTCGAACGCTGGCTGGGCGGGACCGGCCAGCGAGACTGGACGCCACTCCTTCGTGAGTCACTGAACGACCTCAGAACCGTCGTGGGTGGCGGCGAGGCTCAGGTGGACCCGCAGTAACTCGGCCTGGGCATCCTCCGGCACTGCCAGGGGTGGAGGCGCTTGGGCACGATCACCCTGGCCCGCTGCTTGGCTACCCTCACCCCTCGCACGGGGAAAGGGACCCGAGAACAAAGGGCGTCCACGGGGCCCTTCCCGTTGGCCCGCCGCGCTTTCCCGTGATGAGCGTGCGGTTCCACAGGGCCGGTCCGGCTTACTTCGCCCGCGCCGCATCGCTCGCCGGTTCGGCGACCACCCGCCTCAGCAGGGCCAGCAGGGTGGCGCGTTCAGCTTCGGTCAGGGGGGCGAGGGTGCCGCCTAGCACCTCTTCGGCGATGGGGTAGCCCGCCTCCGACACTCGGGTCCCGGCGGACGTGAGGTGGTGCTCGATGCGCTTTCTGCGGCCGGGTCGGCGCTCGATCAGGCCCTGGGCCAGCAGCCGCCCCGCCAGCGTGCCGAACGCCTGGTCGCTCTGAAACGTTTCGGCCGCCAGCTCGTGCGCGGAGGCGCCCGGCAAGCGGCCGATGGCCCGCAGCGCGTCCCACTGGACCAGCGTGGTGCCGATGTCGGCCAGCCGGATGTCGAGGGCGCGCTGGTGCCGGTACTGCACCTGCTTGATGGCTCGAGGCGTCGGCGTTCGGTGGCGCCAGCTCCGTGAGCCTCCCCGCGACGGAGGCCAGCAGGCCCGGATACTTCTCCTCGTCCTCCGCTGCCCAGGCGTTCCCGCGCTGGCGAAGTGATGGGTGCCACTGGTGAACGAGCCCGGCACGACGATGCTGGTCTCGATCCCGAAGCGGGCCAGCTCCGCCGCGTAGCTCACCGCCAGCGCGTCCATCGCCGCCATGGCCGCGAAGTACGGGGCCAGGTAGGGGGGCGTCCCGCCCCGGGTGCTGGAGCTGCCCACCCACAGGACCAGGCCGTGCCCCTGACCCCGCAGGTGAGGCAGCGCCGCCCGGTTGAGCCGCTGGGTACTCAGCACGTTCGTGTCGTACACCTGCGCCAGTTGTTCCGGGGTGAAGGCTTCGGTGGGACCATTCACCATGTGCCCGGCGTTGTGAATCACCACGTCAAGCCTGCCTGCGTCCCGCACGATCCGGGCGACGGCGGTGTCCACGGACGCCTGGGAACTCACGTCGAGTTCGGTGGTGCGCAGATCGACGCCGTGCTCCCGGGCGTAGGTCTGCGCCCCGCGGACGCGCCCGGCATTCCGACCCGTGGTTTCCCGGATGCCCGCATAGACGATGTTCCCCGCGTCCGCGAGGGCGCGCGCGGTGAGGGCGCCGAAGCCGCTGCCCGCTCCGCTGATCACGATGACCTGTGCCATCTCAGACCGCCCCACCGTTGACGAGGATGACTTGGCCGTTGATCCAACGCCCGGGCCCGGCCAGGAACGACACCACCTCGGCGATGTCCCCCGGGGTGCCCAGGCGTTCCAGCGGATTCATCTTCGCCATCCGGTCGATGGTGGCCTGATCCTTCCCGTCCAGAAACAGGTCGGTGGCGGTGGGGCCGGGGGCCACCGCGTTCACGGTGATGTCGCGCCCCCGCATCTCACGGGCCAGGATGCGGCTCAGGGCGTCCACCGCCCCCTTGCTGGCGGCGTACGGCGCGTAGGTGGGGAGCGCCAGTTCCACGACCGAGCTGGAGAGGTTGATGATCGCGCCACCGGGCCGAATTCGGCGGGCGGCCTGCCGGTTGACGAGGAACGTGCCCCGGACGTTGACCCGGTGCATCCGGTCGAAGTCTTCAACCGTGAACTCCGCGAGCGGCTTCAGGAGCATGATGCCCGCCGCGTGGACGACGACATCCACGCCGCCATAGGTCTGCTCGGCCGTGGCAAACAGCGTCTCGACGGCCTGTTCGTCGGACACATCGACCTTGACGGCGGTGACGGTGCCGCCCGCGGCCTGAATGGAGGCCACGGTGTCCTGCGCTTCCTGATCGTTGTTGGCGTAGGCGATGACGACGGTCAGGCCGGCGGCGGCGAGGTGCTCGGCGCTCTGGCGCCCGATACCGCGTGAACCGCCGGTGACGATGGCGACACGCCCAGGGGTGGTGGGGGTGGTCATGGAAGATTCCTCCAGAATGAGAGCTGCCGGGTCCGGCACCGTGCCAGGGCCTGCGGGCGAGGTGACGACAGTGCGGGAACGGTGAGCGAGAGCTGTCGTCCTCGTTCCTGCCCGCCTACTCTCCTCCAGAAGCTGCCCCTGCCGATAGCGCGATGCTGGAGAGAACTTGCCTGATCCTGCAAGGTTGCATGGGTCAAGCGTGAGGCAGACGGGGATGGTGCGGGGTGGAGGGAAGGAGAATAGGGGTCATGTCCGGCGCCTCCGTTCCCTCCCCTGCTGAGGTCCTGACCCCACCGGCAGAGCTGACCGCCTTGCTCACCCGGCACGCCACCGAGCCCGGCCTTCAGTCCACCGCGGTGCCGGGACTGCACCTGTACCGGGCGCTGGCTCAGTCCGAACCGGTGCATACGGTCTACACGCCGTCGGTGTGTCTGGTCGCCCAGGGCCGCAAGCTGGTCGGGCAGGGTGGGGTATCCATGCCCTACGGCCCGGACGACCTGCTGCTGGTCTCGGTCAGCCTGCCGCTCACCGCGCAGATTCTCGAAGCGTCCCCCGAGAAGCCCCACCTCGCGCTGCATGTGGACCTCGACCCGGCCCTGATCGCGGCCCTGGCCCTGGAGTACCCGGCGGCGCCGGGCCCCGGGGGGCAGTCCGGGCTGGTGGTGACAGCCCTGGAGCCGCTGGTGCAGGGCGCCATTCTGCGGCTGGTGCGGCTGCTCGACACGCCGCAGCACATCCCTGCGCTGGCCCCGCTGATCCTGCGCGAACTGGGGTACCTGCTGCTGGTCGGGCCAGAGGGGAGCCGACTGCGGGCGATGGTGCAGACCGCCGGGCAGACTTCCCGGATCGCCACGGCCATCGAACGGTTGGTCCGGGAGTACGACCGGCCCCTGCGGGTGGAGCAGATGGCCCGGGACGTGCACATGAGCGTGTCGGGCTTCCATCACCACTTCAAGGCGGTGACGGCCCTGAGTCCCCTCCAGTTCCAGAAGCGGCTGCGGCTGCAAGAGGCGCGCCGATTGCTGCTGAGTCGGGAGGCGGATGTCACCCGGGTCAGTTCTCAGGTCGGCTACGACAGTCCGTCGCAGTTCAGCCGGGAGTATCGCCGCCTCTTCGGGGCGTCTCCCCGTCAGGATGTGAGCCGGTGGCACGCCGCCGATCCGACCGGGGGAGTGGCTGTTTAACCGTGCTGTCGTCAAGCACCCGGTTCATGGCCGGGGTTCGGGGCAGGTGGAGTCTCGTGGTTCTGGCCCTACTCGCACGCGACCCCATCCCCGTCCCGGTCCAACGCGGTGCTGTACCCTGGCTGTCCCCGCCGCAGCGGCGTCACGCCCGCCGCCCGCGCCTGCGCACAGCTCCGGTACACCGGGGAAGCGGGCGATGCTGGGGTGGAGCGAGGTGCTGCCCCCTGGTTGGCGGGAACCGGCGCCCCCTTTTCACTGGTGATCGCAAACTTTCCGCCCGGCTGCACGGTCACCGGCACCGTGCCCTGCCGGTCGGTGCGGTACACCGTCGCCCCCACCCGCCGGTAGAGCGAGAGCGCCTCCTGGGTCGGGTGGCCGTAGGTGTCCGGCCCCACCCCGATCACCACGTTCAGCCAGGCGAGGTGGTCGCCGTTGTTGGCGCCGTGATGGATGGATTTGTACACGTCGATGTCCCCCAGGACCGAGGCCGGATACGTCTTCAACCACGCTTACGTCTCCGGCGTCTCGCTGTCCCCCGTCATCAGCGCGCGGAAGGTGCCGTACTGGATCAGCAGGCCGACGCTGTTCACGTTCCGCTCCTCGGGCATCCCCGGCGGGGGCGGCAGCACGGTCACCCGGACACTCCCGAGGTTGATCACCTGATCTTTCGCCAGCAGCCCCTGGGTGCCCGCCCGTTGCACCGCTGCCGTGAGCTTGCCCCACGTCTGGGAGGTCGCGGCGGATCCCGTTGTTCAGGAAGAAGCGCGGTTTGAAGAGTTGCGCGGCCGGCACCAGCCGCGTGATGTGATCGGCGTCGCCGTGACTGGCCGCCACCAGATCGAGGCTTCCTCCCCCGTACCCCTTGAGCAGAGCCTGCATCCGGGCTTCCGAGCGGCCCCCGTCATAGAGGAGCGACTTGCCCTCGGGGCTCGTGACAACACCGCGTCCTCCTGCCCCACGTCGAGGAAGCGGATGGTCAGGGCCTCAGTCGCCTGGGCCCGCACCGTCCCCAGCGCGAGGGCCGCCAGGGCGAGCACGCGCCGCACGGTTCAGCGCATCAAGTTGTATCTGGGCGCCCTGCCGACGTTCCCGGGTCGCCTCATGGTCGATCTCGACGGTCAGGTCGCCGTCCTCCACCTGCCCTCGCAAGACGTCTCCCTCCCGCACGCCTTCGGGCAGGGACGCCGGGGAACAGTCCTCGGTGATGCCGCCCACGATCAGGCGGCCAGTCAGCACCGGCCCGGAGGAATCTGAAATCATGGGGCACGCTAGCGCACCCGGTCCAGGCGAGGGCGACCTGTGGCCCGCTGGGGTGGTCGCTTCTGGCCCGGCTCCATCTGCCGAGGTCAGCCTGTTAAAGCGGCGTCCCTCCCCCAGGGCCAGACCGGCGAGCGGTGGTCACCCAAGACCCTGGGCTTCAGAACAGGTTGTAGCTGCCCACCACCGTCAGAGGCTGCGGCACCGTCGGTTCCGCCAGCCACCCCTGAATCTGCTCCTGAAAGGCGCGGAACTCGGGAATCGAAGCCAGCGGATTCTCCCCGGGCTGGTCCAGGGCGAGCAGGATCACGTAGGTCGAGCTGTCCCCCAGGCGCGACGAGGCGTAACGCACCCCCTGGGGCTGCTGGGCCTGGATCGCCGCGAACAGGGTCCTCACCGCCCCCTCGATGTCGGACAGGTGCTCTCCCCGGATGGTGGCGCGAAACATCATCACGTGCATGGGTCACTCCTGCTGGTCCGGTGCGACGGGTGAAGGGACGGTCTACCAACGCTGGCCGCCGACCTGAGCGGTCGTGACGTTCAGGCGGTTCCAGAGGTTGATCAGGCCGATGGACAAGACGCAGCACCTCCGATGCGGCTCAGGTCGGCCTCGCCGTAGTGCCGGGCCGCCTCCCGCCTGGGTGACCGGGCTCACCCGGTGCCCGACGAGGTCTGGCGGGAGGCGGCCTCGGTCAGGGCGAGCGCGGCCCGCTCGGCGTCCGTGAAGTACGGCGTGTCCCGCCAGGCCCCCACCGCGAAGAGGCGGTCGTCGGTCTCTCCCGCCTGCTTCAGGTCGCGGCAATGGCTGATCACGCACGCGCTGCACCTGTTGATCTGGCTGGCCCGCAGGTTGATCAGGTCACGGAGCTGAGCGGGAAGACCCCCCTGGGCTGCCCGGCCGGGATCGAGCAGTGCGGGCATGGCCCCGGGGACACGGAGGGCGGGGTTCTTCATGCGCTCGGACATGGGGACCTCCTGGGCCTGGAGAGGGCGGGGAGTTCAGCGTCCCTCAGTCGCTTCGGGAGGGAAAGACGCGATCACCTGCTCCAGGCGGGCCAGGAAGCGTGGCCAGCCCTGCGTGGCCCCCCGGAAGTTCGGTTCGTCCTGGGGCCGGAAGCCCGACTGCTCCATGCGCAGCACGACCCCCTCCTCCACGGGCTGGAGGGTCCAGGTGACAAGGGTGCTCAGCTCATCCCCCGCGGCCCCGGTGGTGTGCCAGCGGTACACCAGGCGGCCGCAGGGCACGACCTCCAGCACCTCCCCCTCGGTGACGCCGTTCCAGTTGGGGACCGCGGGCGCGCGCAGGGTGAAGCGGTGACCGACAACCGCCCGGAAGTCACCGGGCATCAGCCACTGGGCCACCAGGTCGCCCTCCGTGAGCGCCCGCCAGACCTTCTGCGCCGGGTGCGCCAGGTACCGCTCGACCACGATGGAGCGCGTGCCAGCAGCGGACGTGATCATGGGTCCATCCGGTCCAGCAGCCCTTCCAGACGGTCGAAACGCTCACGCCAGAAAGCGCCGTACAGCTCGATCCAGTCGATCAGGGGGGCGAGGCCCTGCGGATCGGCCGCGTAGTGCACCATCCGGCCCTGGGGGCGGCCGTGGACCAGGCCCGCCCCCTTGAGGACGCCCAGGTGCTTGGACACGGCGGCCTGGGAGATGCCCGCACGCTCGGTGAGGGCCCGGACGTTTTGCTCCCCCTCGCGCATCAGGTGCTCGAACAGGCCCCGGCGGGTGGGATCGGCCAGGCTGCGCAACACCTCCGTGGGTGGGATGACCTGCCCGCTTCCATAGCGCATGGGTTATATATAACCATTTGGCTATGGATAGTCAAGAGTTGGTGTGGGGGCGAGGCCGGAGTGGGAGGCGCGGGGATCCAACCAGTCGCCTCCCCGTTAAGCTGGGTGGGGCCGTTCAACTCGAGCGTCGGGAGGGGGCCGCGGCCGCCGTCGCTGAGCTGCCGCGGCCCGTTCGGATCAGCGTGGGCCCGGCGGTTGGACACGTCCAGCCGGAGGGCCGAAGGACTGCCCGGACAAACGGGCAAAGGTCCAGAGAAGAGAAGAGCGCCGCCCCCGTTCCGGGATTCAGAGCGGGATCAGCAGGTTCAAGAGCCTCCGGAACAGGTCTGGGGTGTCGTCCGCCGTCCGGGTGGCGGCGCGGGCGGCCAGCACTCGAAACTCGTCCTCGGACGGCAGGGCGGTCGCCTCCACGGTCAAGGTGTGAGCGCACCCCAGAACCTCGGTGCCCCACTCCACCCGCACGTCGTCGGGGCCGTAGCGGCGCCCGGGCTCCAGCAGGAAGCGGGCTCGCCAGACCCCTTCCGGCGCCAGCACGATGAAGAGGAACGGAGAGAGCGTCACTGCCCCCATTGTGCGCTCCCAGGGGTGAACCGTGCGAGCACGGCGGGGAAGTCGGTTGCGGCGTCCCGTGTACACCTGGCGAGCGGCCAGCTTAGAGGCTGTGTAAAAGGCGTTCCAAGTTGAGGGGAGAGGGTCTGTGGTGAGCAGAATGGGGGATGGTGCGACAAGGGTACCCGAGTGATGTCGATGACGAGACGTATCATTTCCTGCTGC